>NZ_WNJY01000019.1:0-41296 GCF_010892355.1 Granulicatella sp. zg-ZJ
ACTCTCGGTTTTCTTTATCTCTATATTGTTCACTAATCAATTTACCAGTGACACCAATTCTATCTCCTTTTTTTAAATGTTGACACATGTTTTCTGCAATCTGATTATACGCAACCATATTAAAAAAGCATGCCTCATATTCCCCTGAAGTATTCTTTTTTGACTGATTATTTGCTAATCGAATGTTTAAAACTTTAGTACCATTCTCTAAAATTTTTAGCGATAACTCTTTTGTTAAGTATCCTGTGATATTTACACAGTTCATGATAGTTCCACTCCTTTTCTTTTTTGCCATAAAATCCTCCTTTCTATTTATATCTAAAGGCTACTAACTCTCCACCAATATAATTGACGAAGATTTAAAAGAATATTGGCTCTCCGCCAATACAATTTGACGAAGAGCCATTCACTAAATATCTAATCTTTTATATATATCAGAACGATGTCCTACATTAACACAAATAATTTTAAAAATATTTTCTTCAACTAGAGCAATAACTCTATAATTTTTTAAAGGTCGAAAACGAACATAACTATCAAGATTTCCCGTTAAAACTTTTCCTGGTTTTGTTGGAAAATCAACATTATGTAAATGTTGATTAATCCATTTCATAATTTTTCTTTGTGTCTCTCTATCTAGTTTTTTTAAACTTTTTTCAAATGACTCTAAAAATTCAACGGTATATTTAGCCATATTTTTTCATCATTTCATCCATTGATAAAACCTTACTCCCATTTTTTCTCCATTCAGACACTTCTTTATCCGCTAATTCAATATCAAAATCATCTTCTAAACGCTCAATTACAATACGTTGAATATAGTTAGAAACAGTCATATTTGCTTCTTGTGATAAAATTTTTAAAAATTCTAAAACATCAGGAGAAAATTGAATAGACGTTTTCATTGAAGTTTCCATAGTATCACCTCGTTATTATTGATTATATTTTATCATGATTATAGCATAAAAGGGTTATTCGTTCTATTTTTAATTTATTTTCATAAATAATGTGATAAGTCACCTTAATAAATTTCTATTTTTTGAAGTTCTTTTTTGTCATCTTTTAACATCTACAATAGTTATATACCACGTCTAACATTTTGAAAAAATGTTGCGTTTCATTTAAAAGTACTCTCTTCATTAGAATACTTCCGTTACCATTTTCTCTTTCATGTATATAGTATATAACTATTGACTATTTGTGTAAATAGATGACACTTGACTTTTATATGAAAAATCATCACATCAAATAATCCACATGCTGAATAGTAATTTTAGTGATTTCACACTCTCGGTTTTCTTTATCTCTATATTGTTCACTAATCAATTTACCAGTGACACCAATTCTATCTCCTTTTTTTAAATGTTGACACATGTTTTCTGCAATCTGATTATACGCAACCATATTAAAAAAGCATACCTCATATTCCCCTGAAGTATTCTTTTTTGACTGATTATTTGCTAATCGAATGTTTAAAACTTTAGTACCATTCTCTAAAATTTTTAGCGATAATTCTTTTGTTAAGTATCCTGTGATATTTACACAATTCATGATAGTTCCACTCCTTTATCTTTCTCTTTTTCTCTTTTTACTTTTTTGTTTAAATCTTGCATAACTTGTTTTGCTTGTCTCACATCTTGTAATTGCTGTTCGACTGTGGCTAATTTTTCTTTTAATTTATTTCTATCTGATTCTTGTTTTTTGACAAGCTCAACGACTTTTTCTTTTGGAACGGTCACATCAATATGATGTTTGCTTAATTCTTTTTCTGCATAATTAAAAAGTTGTAGCTCTCTTGTATAGTGATGTCGAATGGTTGGATTTTTTTGTGTTTCTAATTTGATAGGTAAATAGTCATGATATGTAACGAGTAATGTTGCAACTGAATTGTAGGTTTGAATATGGCTGTCCAGTTTTTGTATATCTCGTTTTAGTCTATCTGCTTCTTTTAATATATCAGACAAAATCACATCAACATCAGAAAGAGAGCCTGCTTGTTTCTGTCTTAACATATTTAAGGTTTTGCTAAGTGTATGTAGCTCTTCTTTGTTGAGTTGTTTTTTGTATGACTGCAAGGCATAAGAAGAGACAATGTCCTGTTCTTTATTGTTCATGAAATGACCAATCAAATCTCTACCAGAGACAGATACATACTCTCCTTTTTTGTGAGACAAGGCATAATGCCAATCATTAAAAAAAGTCACAGACACATTACCAGTCAATGTATTTACATCTATAAATTTTTTCTCAACAAACAAAATATTATCATCTATTTTTATCTTGACCCCTCGTTTAGTAAGAGACAAAATATCTTGCTGACTAATAGACAGTGTCGTTCCCTTTTGCTGTTGTTGAAGTTGTATGTGCCGTAATAACTGTTCGCCTCGTATGACAATTTTTTTATCTGTATCAAGTGAAACTCCCTCATATTCGTACCCTCGATTGATTGCTAACAAAGGTGTCATCTTATCATCTACCACATGAGAAAAATCAACAAAAAAGGTATAGCCGTTGACGACAAAGTTTAAACCTGACGCTGTACTTTTTACGTCTTCAGATGTTTCCAGTGGACAATGAAATACAAAATGAGATTCTTTTTCTCTTTTGTATGCTTCAAACATTTTTTTAATATCTTGTAATTCATGTTGTGTCTGTTCATCTTTGTGTTGTTGATAATATTGTTCCAGCCATTGTTTAGAAAAACGGTCTTTATCATCTAACGTATCCGATCGGATAAATCGTTGTTGCACATCTTTTAATCTATACAATGTCTGCTTCCCTCGAAAACTTACCTCAACATCTAAAGCATGTGCATACACCATAAAGTCATTAAAACTTGTCGCATGTTTTTCAATAAAACGTAATCGTTCTTTTAGTTGCATGCGATAACTTTTATAATGACGTCTCACTTGATAGTCAGTATAGTGTCTGTTGAAATCATTCTCGTATTCCATCGTGGACAGCTGATGTTCTTGACACAACTTATTTGAAATATTTAATAATTCTCTCGATGTGACAAAGGGTCTCGTTCTTAATTTTTTATGTGTATAAAAACTCGTTGCATTCACAATAATATGATTATGAATATGTCCTTTATCAATGTGTGTGGAAATCACAAACTCATGTTTGTTGTCTGTAAACTGTGAAATAAGTTCTCGACCAATCTCGTGTGCTTGTTCAGGTGTGACGTTATCTGCTGGACTAAATGATTGAATGATATGATAAGATTGAATGTCTGCTCCACCTGTGCGTGTATAATTTCCAGACACATGTTTTGCTAACTGACGTGTCATCTCAAATTCAATTTCTGCAAAATCAACATCACAATTATAACTAGATACTAATAATTCTTCATCTGTTTTTTCCGGATTCTTAATGTAGTCAATGGCTGTTTTTGTAGATTGTGTAATCGAATGAATTTTAACAATAGCCATTAAATCTCATCTACCTTTCTCATGTTTTTAAGTAACATGTCGTGTATTTGTTTCTTTAAAAATTTAAATTCTGTTTTCAATTCTTCAACGTCACATTTTAATGTTTCACCATTTGTATTAACACGTTTTGCAATTTGATTAATATTGTTTCCAATGTAATTTAATTCTCGTATCAAGTTTTTTATTTCAGAAAAATCTTGATACACCACATACCCGTCAATCAACATTTTGCGTGCGTACTGTGAAAAATTTGTTGTCTTTACTTGCGTCATTTTTTCTAAAATCAATTCATTTTCTTCAACACTTATCCTCGTTTCTTTTTTTATATTGCGATGTAAATTATTTTCCATTTTATTATAGTTTGTGAAATTTTTTTGAACTTCTATTTTTTTATAAAGCAGAGTTTATTTTTCCTATTGTTGAAAAATAAGTCCTTTTCACTAATCCCTTGAAAATACCCCTTTTTTAGTCATTTCGTTAATCGCAAGTATTGCAAGATGCCGGCATTTTGCACAAAAAACCAAAAAATTTTTTCTAACGAAAATGATTTTTTTCAATTTGGGGGACACCCCCAATCCCCCATTTTTTTCAAAATATCTCTTATTTTCCTGTCAATTTCACAAACTTTTTTTCCTCCTTTTAGTAAATATTTGGCAGACACTGAATGTCTTCATCTGTTAAATGAGAACATTTTTTTAGGACACTTTGACAAAGATTGAAACAAAATTCTTTCTCTTCTTCCGTTGAATAGATACGTCCGTCATCAATAGAAATGAAGTGTAAAAGTTGTTCTAATTTTGATTTTAACACGTCAACATTTGTCACCTTTTGAAGTTTTATCAATTCAATTTCTTCTGTTGTGAATGTTTGTAAAGTCATCTTTTTTCTCCTTGTGTTTGTCTTTTTTCGTCATATATTTTTTCTGTTTTGCTTTCCTTTTGTCTATCTATTTTTTCTTTTGCATGTTGTCATTTTTCTTCTAGTAAATCATTCCTCCTCTCTTCTTTTTCGTTTTCTATCTCCATAAGAATATCATCAAAAGACTCATGTAATAAAGTCATTTGGTCGTTTGATATATACATTTGATACATCTTATCTATGATTTCCATATCGTCTATTTCTTTTTCAACCATAAGCAATGCTTTAATAAAATAGGTGTAGTTGTGTGCCATTAAATCATTTAAAAGACGTGTGATGTCTTCAATTTTTTCTCTCTCTTCTTGTCTCATGAATGTCATCATCTCCTTTTGCTGTGTAAAATTTTGTTATTAAAATATCATGTCTACTTTTTTTCTTTTGCCTATTTTTTATTGAGACCGTCTAAAAAAAGAAACCACTCGACACATTTTTTTCTATTAAAAAAATTTATTTTGACAATTCTATATTTTGTTTTTCATGACAATTTTGTGTTGTGTTACGGTCTGTTGCCACTGTTTTTGCATGTGTTATTTTTTCTGTTAAAGACTTTTTTTCACTCAATAAATCATGCGTTAATGATTTATCTTTTGTTAACTCTTGCATATGTTTATCCACACGTTCAATCAATTCGTTCGCTTGTTTTTGAATCGTTTCTAAACTTTCTTTTAGTTGTGTGAGTTCTCTATCTTTGGACCAACTCAACAAATAAGGGAATGAATAATCACTTGTATCTATGCCATAATAGTCACACACAACGAACGCTACACTCTCTGCTTCGATTTCTCTTTGTTCTTGTTTGAATGGTTCCATTCGTGGTTGACTGTGTAAATCTGCATGTGTCATTTCATGAATGAGTGTTTTAATGGTGTGTACTTGTGACAAATTTTCATGAAGAATAATCTCTTTTGTTTTGATACGACAAACGCCTTTGACATCATTTCCTAAGTTACCAAACGAGACACGAAAAGGTGTACTTAATACCAATGATTGAAAAAGTGTGTCGTAATTTTTAACGTCACCTACTAGATTTTTTGTTAAACCAATCTCTTTGCCGTCCGTTTGCGAAATATCAAAAACATAAGCAGTTTTATATCGAGGATAAGAAATTTTTTCAACAACAGGCTTACCATAGTCATCTAATTTATCTGTTTCCATTTCTCTAACAGACATTCCTGCTAACGCAATAATTTGGATAGCTTTTTCATTTTTCTTAACATAACGTCCTACTTCTTTCCATTTATTGTACCCGGCAACAAGCGACGCATTTGGATTTTGTTGCATGATTAACAGGATATTATTAGCACTATATTGATGAAATTTAGAGAGTGTTTTTAAATATTCTTTGTATCGTTCAGATTCAAAAACACCTTGTATCCCTGCTTTTAATTGTTCAAAAAGGAGTTTTATTTTATCTTGTTTTTTCTCTGGTTGTATGATGTGTTTTTCTGTTTGTTGTTGCTTTTTATCAATGCTTTTTTCTATGTACATAGCCTCTTTAGCCACTTTATCTGCACGTTGTGCAAGTGTTAAATACGTCTTAGGTAAATCATTTTTTAAATCGTCTGATAATGATTTTGTTTCACTTCCTAAAGCGTAACGAATATCTTTAACCAATACTTGACCATGTTCATCTTGTAAATCAAAGGCTGTTTTATAATAGCCTAAATTCAACAGTCGATTATTTTCTTGATAGAGTACTGTGACAAATTGTTCATAAGGAATCACTTGTCTTTCTAAATAGGTAGCTGTTAATTTTTTATTTTCAGAATACAAAAACGATACATACAGTTGTGGACTTGATGTTGTTTGCTCATCAAGTGGAACGATACTTTTTTGTTCAACCTGTCTTCCAAGAAATACTTGTCCTTGTTTTAATGAGACTAATTGTTCATTATAATCTTTAAAGTTTTTTGGAATATCAAGCTCATGTGTAAACCTATATTGTTGATTTCCTTTCATGTAAACATCTTTTGATTGATTGAGTTTCTCTTCAATTTTTTGTGCAAAATCAATCCCTGGTTTATCATTATCAACACATAATGTTAACGTCACATCTTTTGTATCTGGGTGTGTCAATGTTTCTCTCAAGTGATGAAAAACAACACTATCTTTTAAGCCGTCCATTGATACCAATTTAAAATGATTGGTTAATGTTTCTTTATGTAGTGACCAGTAACTCAATGCGTCAATCGTTGATTCAAAGACATAGATATGGTTTGGAATACCTTTTGTTATATGAAAGCCAACCTCTTGTTTACTATATTCTAAAACACCTTTAAACGTACCTCTTTTCCCATATTTTTCTTCGTTATATACAGTCCCCTGAAGACTTCCTCCAACAATTTTGTTAGTTGGTTGTCCATGTTCAAACCACCTAAACACAACAGCATTATATTTATTTTGAACGGCATAACCATTCTCAAAACAATAATCGACAATCTCTTCATCTAGTTGTCTCACATGGATTAAATAATCTTTTGCTTGAGTGATTCGTGTCACATCATTTTGTTTTGGATAAACAAAAGTGTCTTCCTTATCGTATGTGCGTGAGTCATGAACTGTGTAGGTATCGTTTAACAATGTATCGACAGCTTCATAAAAAGATTTGTTTTCAAAATATTGAATAAAATCAATGATACTTCCTCTGGCATTTTTATCCTGACTATTGCCATTATGAACAAAATAATTTTTTACTTTATTGATGACAATAGAATCATGACCTGCAATAGATATTTTCATGTATTTATTTGAATTTTGTAAAATATCTGCAATATTATTTTTTAAAATATAATCCTCAATAGAAATAGATTTTGCTTGTGCGATTTGTTCGTCTGTAAAATATGCCATTTTCATTCCTCCTATAAAAAAAGAGAAGTACACTTCTGTACTCCTCCTTGTGCTGTATTTGTAAATCTAAATGTTATTAAGAACGTTTTTTCTGTACGAAAAATCCTAATAAAAGTGCGACACTTCCAAGAACAACAGATACAAAAGAATGCTTTTCTCCTGCATGTGGTAATTTAGCTTGTTCTTTTTTGCCATTTTTTTCTTGTTGGCTAGGGTCTTGTTTCTCTGCTGGCACTTCTTTTTCAGATTGGACGTTTTCAGTGACTTTTGGAGCAACTGGTGCTCCAATCGGTGCTATATCTATCTCTGGTTGTATCGTATCCGTTTCTGGTGTATCCGGCTCTTTTTCTGTGACAGTAGGCTCTGTCTCTTCTTTTGGAACGGTAGGTTGTTCTTCACTCGGAGCGTCTACTTTTGGTGTTTCCTCTGCTATTGGAATGGTTGAATCTGGTGCTGGGGCAACTTCTTCCGTTGTATCATCGGAAGAAGCGTTTGGTGTCTCTTCGTTTGTTGTATGTGCTGTGTCATTAGACGCTCCAGGAACAACAAGTGCTGTATCTTCAGAACCTCCCGCTTCTTCAGCGTAACTATTACCTGTTGTTGATGTAATAGCTGTTAAAAGACATACTGAACTTAATAATATCATCATTTTTTTTGGCATAATCATAACCTCTTTCTTTTATTTATTGATTGAAAATAATGTTTGTTTCACATCAGATGTTACTTTGTACATTTCGTTTTCTTGTGTATTTATATCAAACGTCACAAGATAAGAACGGATTGTATTGTCTTTTTGTAATGTAATCACGTATGTTACCGTTACAACATGTTCATGGAACGATATATCATAAAGTAACATATTGCGTAAAGTATCTGTTTGTTTGATAAAGGATAATCGTGTATTCGTATCTAAATAGGGTCTTAAACGCTCTTGGAACGTATTTTCATCATTAGACGACTGATAATACGCCGATAGAAAAAAACGGCTAAAAACGTCCGCTTTTTGCGTTTTAGAATGATTTGAAGATAGATTATCTACCGTTTTACGAAGAGATATAACCTCATCTGCTAATTTTTGATGTGTTTGTTGTGATAAATAAACAGTACAGCTCCCTAACAAACTAACCGTAGATAAAACAATCGCAACCACGCTCACAAAAGGAAAGGCTCTTTTTTCACGATAAATAGGCGTTTTAAAAGATGTTTTATCAGATTTTTTCACTTTAGGTGCAGCCTCTTTCTGTAATAGGTCTTCTAGTATCGACTCAATCGATTGGTCAAGAGGTAGTGAAAATTCATCTTCATAAAGGATATGCCCTTGTTTCAGCAAACGATATTGGCAATACCCAACGTCTTTACTATATACAAGACGCTGATGTTCTACTTCTAAATTATCTAATCCCTCATGAATTTCAAGAGGTTCTACTGGAAATATCGTATTTCGTGTATTAAAAAATTGAATAAGCAATCCTTTAGGTTTTTTCTTCATAAATGACATCGTTTTTTATCCTCCTATTCATTTGAAATAATAGATGTACTGATAATCTCTTCTCTTGTTTTTGTGAGTTGCCCTTTCTCATCAGTAGAATATGTTTCTTTTGCTTTTACTGATAAAACAGGACTATAAAAAGTAGTCATACCAAAATTAAACTCTTTAGATGTTAAGATATATTGACCATCTTTTTCACGAATGAAGAAAGTACCGTTAAATTTTTGTCCTTTGAAGCCTTTATGATAATAACCTAAAAAATCCAAACGATAGGTGTTTTCTTCTTTGACGTCTGGTTCTTTATAGTTTAATGCTTTAAAATAATTAACTTCTGCTTTATCTAAACCAAACCCTTTATATTGCACAGTGTAGCTATCTTCTGTAAACGTAAGCGTGGCTTCTTGTTTATCATCTTTGTATGTCCACGTACTATTAAATAAAATGTCTTTCGCAATCGAATCGTACAATACTGTTTTTTTAGCGTTTGTTTTTTCTTTTTCTTCAATCGCAATATCTCTAAATTTTTCATTAACATAATACGTTTCGCCATTACTCATATTGATAAAAATCGTTTCGTGATACTTTGTGTCTAAAGCAAACACAATATGTCCTTTTTCTTTTGACAGCAATTCAAGTGTTTTATTGTCTTTACTAAATTGGAATGTGCCACTACCAAACGCTGAACTAACAAATGTACTGTCATTAGATAAAGTGAATGTATCTTGATTGTCATTATCAGCATAGTAAGTGCCAGCATACAACACCTGTTTTTTCACATACTCTTGCTTACTTTCTTCTTTAGACACACCTGGTTTTTTTACCTGGTAAAATGTCATAAATATCATGATGATAGTAATGAATAAGACACTTGAAATAAGCAAGATAATTTTTCCTTTCGTGGATTTTATCCATTCTAAAAACATGTCAAACCTCCTTTATTTATTGCCTAATAATGCTTTTAAGTCATCTATTGATAGATGATGTATTTCAAGTAATTGTAAAACTTCTGTTGATTCTAAATCTCTAATCTCTTGTTCTAATTTTTCCTTTTCTTGTAACAGTTGACTTATTTTTTCTTCAACCGTCATGAACGCTTTCCGTTTTTGTTCTAGTTTTTTACTCATATTTTCTCCTATTCAAATTTTAAAGCAGGGACTGGGTCAAAATAATCAGACCAATACCCTTTTGAAAATCCTAAATGTAAATGAATACCCGTTGCTAATCCAGTAGCACCCATATTTCCAACTTGCGTACCAGCTGTAATGTGTTCACCTCGTGATACAGTTATAGTGGATAAATGCCAGTAATAACTATAAAAATCTTCAGAGTGTTTTACAATCACACCTAAACCACCCGCAGAATCAGGCTGTGCAAAAACAACTTCTCCGTCAGCCATTGTATAAATCGGAGCATTAGCCCGTCCGTCTTTATAAACTAAATCAACGCCATTATGCACATCGACATGCGTTTGTCCATTTCCTAAATCAATCTGTCTAGCTAAACCAAAAGGACTTGTAATAATAACTTCAGACATGTTATCTAATGGTTGACCTGATGTATTTACATTACCTGAAGATAACGTTAAATGTTGTGTGACTAGTAAAGCATAAAACATATTCCCGTAGTTATATCTCCAGTTATAACCTTTTTCAATAGCCAATGGATTAGGATAAGAGACTCTTGCACCTTTACTGTATTCATGAGCAAATGACACAGCTTCATCAAAACTATACGTTTTACTTCTATTGGCTAACCAGGTAATAAATCCTCCACCATAGTTATACGCTTGAATAGCAGATAATTCCCCCGTCCCATATTGTCTTGAAGCACTCAACATAGAGGCAAAATGTTTGACACCTTGTCTGATACTATCTTCAGGATTTGTAATATTTCCAATCCGTCCGTCAATGCTTTCACTTGATTGCATAATATCAGGAGAATAATCAGGATTTCCTCCAGTTTCTTCCCAAATAATCGCCAACAATGTATCTACATAATCTTCTATCCCTTGTTCTTTCGCATATTTTGTAACAAGCTCTCTCCATTGTGTGACCATTGGAGGAGGACTAATCAATTCACCTTTAATACTTCCTGAAGACTGTCCACCTATGGTATAACTCGTTTTTTGGAGATATTCAATATTAGGGAAATAAAAAGCAGGATTATAGACTTTCTGATGAAATGTATAATGAATAGTAAAGTCTTTTGAAGCAATTCCAAGAACATCAGATTGTGTCACCGTTTGATGTTGCTTTACATACACCTGTGATAACCCACTATATGTCAATACTCTATCTGCTTCTGTAACAGACACACTGTTTTCTGTAACAGAGGAAACAGTACCTGATTGACCAGAAAAAATAGATTTTTCTGATGATACAGCGATTGTCATCGTATCTAAAAATTTTTTTTGATTATTCTTTGGTGTATAACCAAAACGTTCAGACACACGTATTTTTTCTTGAGGGTCATCAAATGGACTTCTAAAACGCACATAAGCTACATATTGCCCTATATGTTTTTGCGCCGTTAATCGATCTTTATCTGTTTTGGTTAATAATGTGGTATCTTCTTCTAATAAAGCAGATAATGTTTTAATCGTGATATTGATTTCTGTTATCGTACGATTAACCGTCACCGTTTCTTTATGAGTGTTTCCGTCTTTATCAATGGTTGTTTTCGTTTGTTTAACGGTCTCAACACGTTTTTGTGTATCTGTATGCACTAATTTATCGTGAATACGATTGACTTCATCTTTAACATTTTTTCCGCCTAACAACCCATTGATAATATCATCAAACTTGTATTTATCGTATTTCACATCAAAGAATGATAAGAAAGTATCTGTATCTGTAATAATGTTTAAGTGATTGACATTGGCAAGCTGTCCATTGATTTTTACTTGTACAAGGTCTTCCGTGTTCCTTTTTGCTTCTTCTACTTTTCTTTTAATCAATAAAGTTTTATCCGTATCCAATTCAGTAATATATGTATACATCGCTGTTAAATCATCTTCATTTTGTTTAATCGTAAAAGACGGAATAATCGAGGAAATAGATAAGACAACGCTGACAACAACAATCGCTGGAATCATCAGTGGAATATTTGTCACCATTGTTTTCACAAGAGCTGTAATGATTCGTACAAGACCTTTTATACTTTCTGTGGCGACTTTCATCGATAATTGACGTAATTTTTGTTTTGACTTTTTCTTAAACAGCTTTTGAATACCGCTTGTGTTTTTTCTCTTTTTTATCCCAAGTTGGCGTTTTGAGCTTTTAGCGACATTGTGTCGCTTTTGACGAATGGTGACTACTGACCCATTCTTTTGATAAGCTATTGGTTTTTGTGCAACAAACGGTTTCTTAAAGAGTCTATTTTTTATCTGATGTGTCACATTGGCTGTTCGCCTTTTAATCGTGAAAACTCTTTGTCTATTTGTTTTTGTTTCTTCCTCTTCAGAGGACAACAAAATATCTTCTGTTGCTTTTTTGATGTACCGTTTCTTGAATTGGACACGTCGACTAGAAGCGAGTTGTTTTTTACGGTCACTTTTAATCAGTTGTTTACCCTCAACGGTTTTCTTACGAGCATATCGTTTCCAATCTGTTGTCATAACGACTCCTGAATTTTCGTTGACATGATTTTATAGAGTTGCGTGTTTTTCGGAAACCTGTCATAGAAAGGAATAATGCCTTTACCGGCAAACAATAACCCTGACCCCTCTTCAGAACCAGTAATATATTCTTCCTGTTCTGGAGAAATATGTAACAATCGTACTAGTTCATCTCTATCACTTGTTGCTTGGTTTAACATAATAATAAAATCACTGTTTGATAACATACGTCTTGCCAAGTCAGATAATAAAAGCGTCTCTACATTTTGAGTCATACCCGTTGGGATAGCTCCCCATTTACGTGCTCTTGACCATAATTCAAAAAAATATACCGCAACATGTTCATTGGAAAACAATAGTTGCATTTCATCAATATAGACATAAGTACGAATACCTTTTGCACGGTTAATGGTAATTCTATTCCATATCTGATCCAGCACAATCACCATACCTAAAGAGCGTAATTGTTTTCCTAAATCTTTAATATCGTACACAATAAACGGAGATTTTGTATTCACATTGGTTTCATGTGCAAAAAGACTTAAACTTCCTTTTGTATATGGTTCCAATGAAATAGATAAATCTTTAGACACTTGTTCAGACTGTGTGTGTAGCACATTAAAAAAGTCTACTAAGGTTGGTGTTCTATCTGTCACACTTTGATACACTTGTCGACATGTTCTATCTAAAATACCTCGCTGAACAGCTTCCAACCCATTTTTCCCACCTAAAAGCAACTCAAAAAGCGATAGTAAAAAGTCTGTCTTATGTAAAATAGGGTCTTCTCCATTTCCGTAATCGTCTGATAAAATATCAAAGGGATTAATATAATTGGTTGACCCAGCAGAAATTTTGACAATTTCACCATTAAAATGTTCTGCTAATATAGAATATTCACGCTCTGGGTCAATCACAATAATTTCAGCTTCAGGATTTTTCAAAACAGCGTTGATAATCTCTCTTTTTGACGTAAAGGATTTCCCACTACCTGGTGTCCCTAAAATAAACCCATTCGGAGCTTTCAATTTCGTTCTGTCAAAGGTAATAATGTTTTCAGTTGTTGCATTCACACCATAGTAAGTACCATTTGCGTCCATGATTTCTTGTGCTGTAAATGGTACAAAAACAGCAGTACTAGCAGTTGTCAGTGTTCGCTGTATTGGTACATTATTTTTCCCAATCAATAAACTAGAAGACAACCCTTGTTCTTGTAAATAATGTAAACGCTCAAAGACACAACTGTTAGAACGCCCAACAGAGAAAACACGCTCAACATAATCATCTAATGTTTCCTGATTTTCAGCATAAACAAATACAGAAAAGGTAACATTCGTTAATTTTTGATTTTTTTCTTTTAAATCTGTCTTTAGTATTTCTGCTTCTTCTAAACTTTCTTTTAAATTTTGTGAGACGATTTCCGGGTCATAACCACTTCTTAATGCTCTTTGTTGTTCATTAATTTTTTGTTGTTCCATGAAACCAATTCTCGATTTCACAAAGTCTAATGACTCCTCTTTTGTACGATTATCAATATGTATTGTAATCGTCATATTGATTGGAATAGCTGTTAAATCGGCTATCATACCGTCTGTTAAGTCCGTTGGATAATCCCTTAACAACAATACCGATCCTATAAAATCACCAAACTCAAATTGACTTTTTGATTTCTTAAAATTTAACGACATTGGGGCAATCGCTGAATGCGTTGTTAATCCACTGTAACGTAAATCATCATAGGTAAATAAAAATTGTTTTTCAGGTCGTAATTGTTCATGCATGACACTTAGTCGTTCAAGACCATTGAGAGCCTTAGGTTCAGTGCCTAGTTTTTTTAATTGTTGCATAAGATTATACTCAATCCGTTTTAAAACAGTTTGAGCATGTTGTAAATCACTCGCCTTGTGAGAAAAGGTTAAATATTTTGCTTTAAAAAAACTATGCTGTCCACTTTTGACTTTTTCTAAAAGCATGTCATTCATTTCATCTCGATATACTTGTAACATATCGTCTTTTGCAGGAATCAGTACACTTTTTTGAAAGGCTTCTAAATCTATTTTTCGATTAAGAACAGTTAATTGAAGATGTGTATTATTATCTGCTACGTTGAGTAAATCACAATATTTTGAAAAAACATTAATTTGTTCATCGTCATCAGCCATGGAGTAATTCACGTCAGAAAAGAAAAGTGTTTTTGAAAATAAACCTGGTTCAATCTCACAAATACCGTCTTCATACATCGCTAGATACCCTATGCTATCTTGTGAGGTTTTTGGCGGAGCATTCTTTCTTTGACGCTTTGCACGTACCTTTTTTTGTTTATTTAGTTTTTGCGACACGGTGTCGCTTTTCTTATGTTTGCCTAACATATATCCTCCTTATTCAACATATTCAATCCGTTTTTCTTTTTTCTTATTTATTTCTAAAGATGTTGTTTGATACAGACGAATTGACTTTTGTAAATACCAGTTACGCACAATTTTAAAATATGTTTCCGCATTTAAATTGCCTTTTGTAAACCACCCAATATAAAAAACAGGAATGTTTAACAAAATAATGATGTAACTTGTATGACTAATATGCCAATGAAACACAAATGTAAACAACAAACCAGTACCTATGCTTAACACAACAGAAATAAAACTACACAGCAACTGTCTTAAACTCATGTTAAAAATAATTTTCTCTTTATATTCTTGAATATCTTTTAATACAGTGACTTCTATTGCCATAAAACCCTCCTTACTTACATTGCTCCAACGATAGCTTTTGATAATTGTTGTGTTTTCATCAATGCAAAAATCAACAGAAAACTAAATCCTGCTACCGTTCCTATCGTATTCCAAACGTCTAACTGACTAGCATTTAATAAACCTTGTGCAATAAATAACGGATACATCAACATCACCAAATAAATCACGGTGCCATGAATACAACCTGAGGCAAATAATTTTAAGAAATTTTTTGCGATACTACTATGTTCCTGGTTTGGCATGGTAGCAATCGGAATTGGTGAAAAAGCAAATAAAACATATAGTTCAATCATACGTGCAAGCAATAAGACATGTGCGATGACTGTGCTAATAATCGTTAAAATCAGTACTAATAACATAATGATAAACAAAACAAGTTGTTCAAAAAAACCAGATTTTGAAATTGGTTCCATTAACTTATCAATACTTACTGTATTTTGTCCAACCGCAGACGCAAATTCTACTTTTGCTATTTCACCAACTAAAAAAATAGATACTTCCGAAATAGCTTTTAAAATAAGACTAATACTATCCATAGCAATTTTACATAACACTAACTTGACTAGTGTCATACCGGTTGTTTGAAAGCCAAATTGCGAGCCTCCCATTTGCTCTACCTTATAAGCAATACGTTGCATTTCAAGCAAGAAAAACAAACCTAAAATTGAATAGCCAACTGGTAATGTAACAGTCGTCATAATCGATTCAACAAACTTATAAACATTTGGTGCATAGTCTGTAAAACTTAACGTTAATTTTGAATCTGAAGAAAAAGAGGTAATCATCTTAAAAATCAATTCAATAATACCTCTTATTGCTTTATCCAATAAAAAACACCTCCTAAAGAAAAAGCGACATCGTGTCGCTTTTTCATCATTTAGCAATCCACAACATAAGCATTAAAAAAAGTGTTTGATGATGTGAAGTCCTGTCTCTGTTGTTGCACTTGAGTTTGTTTGTAAACTATTAAATAACAAGGCTGCTCCTAAAATAACCAAAGCTCCAGCGATTTGCCAAATCCCCGTTTGTATTTGAGGTCCATTTTTATCTCTTAGTCCACCAGCTAAAATAATCGCTCCAAAAAGTAACCAAAGACCACCTCCAAGCGTAACAGCGTCAATAATAAGTTTTATAACTTGTCCTAATAAATCCATACTTACCTCCTTACAAAAAAACGACACAGTGTCGCTTTTTATCTTTTTAATGCTCAAACTGTATCATGGATAAATCGACAGATTCATCAATGACTAATCGTCCTAATTCATTCTCAATAGGATTATATGTAAACCACTTCGTATCATCTACACTTCCTAATTCCTGATAAAACGGGTGTTTTGTCGCATTGTATTTATCTGATAGAAACGGTCTAACACCTCTTAAAACATAAATGGCTTTATCTCCAGAAAGACGTGCCACTTCGTCAGGCTCTAATAAAGAACGTCCCATTTTTTTATTTTGTTTTGACCACGACCCATTTGTTCCTTTCGTTTCACTTGTATCTGTCGTATAAATCGTTTGCTTTCCTAGTATTTCTTTTGATACATATTTGTGTGTACTTGATTCCATACCTCCCAAATATAAAAAGCTATCGCAATTCCCTACAATGGTTTCCCAACTATCTTTATATAACGTTTTTAGCTGTGTTAAATTTTGTAAAATAATATTTGTAGAAATCCCACGACTTCGCAAAGTTGCAATTTTTTTATCATAATCAGGGATTCTTCCGCCGTTTGCAAACTCGTCTTGTAAACAAATAACGTTGTATGGCAACGTCCCTCGATACACTGTATCGGCTTTATGAACCAATGTGTCAAATAGCTGCTGATACAACATACTAGAAATGAAACTATAACTGGTGTCTGTGTCTGGTAAAATAATATATAAAACCGTAGGTTCATCACCTATTTTATCTAATTCAAGTGTATCATGTGACATTAGTGACGCAATACTCGGTATATCAAACGGTGCTAAACGTACACCAGCCGAAATCAAAATACTCTTTTGTGTTTTTCCAGTGGCTTGCTTAAACAGCTTATATTGCTTCACAGCAAAACTACTCTCATTTTTTAAAGCCAATTCCTCAAACAAAATATCAACCGCACTCACATAATCCTCAACATCTTCTCGAACCTCGATTGAACGAATTAAATTGATGACTTGAGGGAAATGACGTTCTTCAGGTAATGCTTCTTCTAATAAATAGCCAATCAATGCCATATAAAGCGATGTTTCAGCTTTATCAAAAAACTCATCTCCACCTTTTTTATCTGGATTGGCTGTGTTTTGCATAAAGTTTGTCACTACTTTTAAAATATCGTCTTCTGTTTTGATATAGTATAAAGGATTATAATAATCACTGTTTTCTCTATCTACTAAATTCAAAACACGTATTTTATGTGTTTGACTCATAATGTATCCTGTATCTTTTAAAATCAATCCTTTTGTGTCAGAAACAACATAAGAACCGTATTTTTGAAGTAGGTTAGGTGTCACAAAGGAAAAGGTTTTCCCACTACCTGCTCCACCAATCACGCAAACATTTTTATTTCGAGTGTATTTAAATATTTTGTGTCTAGGTGCCATACTAAGCTGTTCTGTTTCTGTGAAAATAATATTATTATCAAACTGTTTATCAATAAAAGGTTTAATATCTTTACGTGTACCCCACTTAGCAGAACCAAATTCTTCTCCATGACGGTACACTCTGTCATCAAACGCAATATACAAGGCAAATAAGCCTGTAAAAAGAAGCACACAACAAAAGCCAATCAGTGACGCAAAAGAAAAAGAAAAATGAAAAAGTGGATTAAGAGCACGGTGTGTATGCTTTAATAGATATTGTAGTTTTTCTAAAAACGTACCTGTTCCTTGTTCATACAATAGCACACATCTATGAACAATATACGCACATAACAGACCAAAAAGACCTACAAATAATATACGTTCTTGTTTATTTTTCATGGGATACTGTTTTCTCCTTTAGATGTTTTTGTCCTTTTTCGTTATTTCTTTCTTTTGCTTTTTCACTTGCTTCTTTCACTTTTTCAGATAAAGGCTTTTCTTTATCTATTGGTCTATCAGATTGACTAAAGGCAATAGCTGTTTTTTCCATAGCATGTTTGACACGTTCCACATCTTGTCCTTTAAACCAAACATGATAATTTCCTGTTGTTTTATCTTTTGCGATACTAAAATCAACACCTAATTTATTTAAATGACGTTTAAAAGAGACTAAATCTGTTTTGTTAATATCCACATGTTCTAACTGTCGTCCATGTAAATTTAATTTTTTCATTGTCTGTTTTCCATAAACAATCTGTTGCCGTTTTTCTCTTTTATATTTCGGACTAGTCAAAGGGCGAATAGAGTATAAAATGGCTTTTGAGAGTAGTTTTGCAGAAAGTTTACCGCTTCGTAATACAAATTCAACAGCTCTTTCATCTGACAAAAACATCACCTCCTAAAAAATAAAGGTTAAAAATCATACAACCAAAATAAAAAAGCGACACCGTGTCGCTTTATCTTTCAATATCAATTTTATTTTTTGTTTAGCACCGTTTGTGATGACTAATCAACTCTTCTTTCTAACGGCACTAACATGTTTTTTAATCGCAAGAACCTTAAAATAATAAATATACTAATGACGAATGTATGTAATATAAGTATTATTATTAAAAACAATGATACATTCAATATGCCTACACCTATTGATACTAAAGGAACTATCAATAAAAAGATTAGAAAAAATATCGCTATCAATGGTGTACTTGCTATTCCATGTATAATTAAAGAAACTGTATATCTATCCATATACTCACCTATACGAAGCAGAACTTGGTAATCCTACTGCAAAATACCTTACTCTTTTAATGAATTTATTTTTTATATTATATCATAATGAACGATATACTCACAACTTATACATAGATGATGTCATCTAAATAGCGACACGGTGTCGCTTTATCTTTCGATATTGATTTTGTTATCATGTTGGGTTTCGTTTTTGTTGAGTATCGTTGCTTTTTGTTGTGCAATGTTTAGTTGTTCTTCTAAAGTCTTCACGTCTCTTTTTTCATAACCCTTAATTTTTTTACCATGATAGTAGACTGTCTCAACATCATTTCTTTCAATTTTTAAACCAGATAATGCAGAATATATTTTATCAATATCATGGTTAAAATAATCCGCAACAGCAAACATTGTTACTGACCATTTCAAACGACTAAGCAATTCATTATGCACATGACAATATTTTTTATAAAAAGCATTTAATTCATCAACACTTTTATTCGTTTGTATCAATGTACCACCTAAACCCAAATCACCTTGCTCAAATACATGACACACTAAATAATCTTTTTCTTTACCAATCATGTTAAAAACATGGTTTTCATCTAATGGAAAAGAAAAATTATCAAATGTCATAAATCCATTTTCATCTATTTTTTTAGGATTTGCTAGTCTGATTCCCATTTTTTGCATATCGAATAACTCCTAACAAAAAAGTCTATTCAATGTGATAAACTTTTCCATTTAATTCTCTTTCTTTCTCAATTTTCTATGATTGATAATGTATATGATACAACAGATTGACTAAAAATTGTTTGCTAGATACAAAAGACCTTTAAGAATAAGATACCCAAACCATATAATCGCAATCGGTAACACAAACGCTGTTATTTGTCCACTAAATGTAGCTGTTATAAAATAAATAAGTGACACAAATACAATCACTACAGCCAAAAAATATATAAATAATTTTAAAAATATTCTATCTTTCATAGTTAATATACTTCCTAGTAAAAAAAGCGACACGATGTCGCTTTTTTACTCCTTATGATAATTTTTCTTTATCGTTTAATCTATCCATTTGTCTTGTTTTCACTTGTAAAAATAAAACAATACCACATAATACAAAGGCTAAACCAATTAAAACCAATGCAAATAAATCATCTTCACCTGTTTTTGGTAATTTAGCTTTCTCAACAATCGTAAAGGATTGTTGCTCATCTTTGTTATTTGTATGCTCTGAAATTAATTTCCCAACATTACCGTTTTCATCAACTTCAAAAACTTGTTCTAAAATAGTATATTTTCCTACTGGTAATTTAGATACATCAATAGTATCTAATGTGATTGCAACTTCTCCGTCACCATTTAATTCTACAACTTTTTCAACTGGTTTCACAACCATGTCATCAGTACCATACTTCACTAACCAAGCTAATACAATCACTTTACCATGTTTAAATTGTTTGTATGTTAGCGTATCAACAAGTTCTTGTTTTTCGCCTACTGTCATTTGTTTTTGACCACCGATTTTAGCGATTGTACCGATTGTTGGTTCTAATACTGTCACTGTTTGATGTTTATTTGTTAAATCAAAGTGTACCGCAACTTTTTCACCGTCTCTGTATAACTCTTCACCAAAAACAGTATCTCCAACATGTTTGACTGGTACATTAAAGAAGAATACTTCTTCATGTTGAATGGCTTTAGCTGTAAACATACGTTTTTGTGTTGCTAAAACCTCTCCTTTTGACGTATACATCGTAGCAACAGCTTCATACTCCTTACCAGGTACTAAACTATCAAAACGTGCCACTTCTTTGATTTTTTCATGTTTATAAACTACTTTTCCACCGTCAAGAGCGGTTGCTTCTGTGACAATAGACGGAATACGTTCATTTTCAATACGCAACATATTGGTTGCATTGCTGATACCATTCACTTCAAAGAAATGTTTCATCGCATTTAAGAAATAACCAGCAGGTGCTTTTGTTTCTTGTGTGTAGTATTTACCAAACTCTAAATTTTTAAAGCTCAATAAACCTTTGTCATCAGATGTAAATAACCCAACTTCACGTTCTGAACCGTCCGATAAAATAGATACTAATTTAAACTCTGCTTTCGCAAGAGGTTCTTTACTAGAAGAATCCACTTTAACAAAGCTGTATTCTCCACGTTTCAATGCATTTTTGATTGTCACAATTTCACTAGAAATTTTACCTGTATCACTCATCTTACCAGGTGTCACTTGGAATTTTTCTTCGTTTAATGTGTATGCTTGAGATGTTGAGATTTCTTTTGCATATACTTTCATTTGTGACGGGATATTGTCGAAAGTGATACTTGATGTGCCAGTCACTTCTTTTAGACCAATTAACGTATCTTTTGGCAATGTCACATTATTTTCTGTGTAATCTTCAGCAGAAAATAACCCAATCGTTGCTTTTGCCTCGTGTCCTTTTTCAGACGTTTCAAACTCTTTTGTGACGTTAACAGTTAATGATTGACGTGTATTATAAACACTTAAAGACTCGATACTAACTTCTTGTGCTGGGTCTTCTGCTGTTAAGGTTACTGTATGAACCGTATTGTCTTTGACATAGCCGTTTGGAGCTGTTAATTCCACTACTTCATAAGTACCAAGTGGCAATTCTGCTGTCTTTAAGACTTCTCCGTCAACAGTTGTTAACTCGAATTGTGCTTGTGTTGCTGTATTTGTAAATCTAAATGTAGCCCCACCTAAAAGTACACTATCGGTTTCAGCTAAGTAAACACCATTTTCTAACTTGTTCCAAGCTGTGATTTTAAAACCACGTTTAGATAGCCAAATTTGACCTTTTTGTTTGGTGTTTTGTACAGTGACTGTCACTGTTGTTTCTTTTCCGTTGATGACAACTGGAATGGCTTTTTTAGATAACACATAACCAGTTGGTGCTTTTACTTCTTTGATGAGATAAGAACCCACTGGTAATTTTTCTGGTAGGATAATCATACCAGTTGAATCAGTCACAAACGTATCTGTACCATTCATAGAAATAGGTTGATCATCTTTATAAACTTGAAAAGATACACCAGCAACAGCGATTGTTTCTTGCGTTTCAGCGTCTACTTTGACAATTTTTAATAAAGAACCTTTTTTCACGTTTGTTGCGGTTAGGGTTGCTGTTTTATCCGCTTCAACAGTGACAGATAATGTTTGAGGGTTTAATTCATAGCCTGTTTTCGCTAAGACTTCTCTAACATCGTATTCTTTTACAGCTAAATCTCTAAATTCAGCAATCCCTTGTTCGTTCGTTAATGCAACTTTTAATTCTTTGGTACCACCTTTTTCAAATAATGCAAATTCGACACCTTGTAGTGCTTCGCCCGTTTGAGCGTCTGTTTTCACAATGCGAATATGCCCTTTTCGTTCTTCAACATTTAACTTAAATATTCCTCTTAAAAAATTCGGGTCTTTAAATGCCACAACGGTTTGTGACCCATTTGATGTTAACAAAAGACTAGTTTTCATAAATCTTCCTAATTTTCTGTTAAAAGATGACACCGTTGTATTTGTTGCTTGTTCAGTAGCTGTAATCGTCAGAGTATTTCCATTTTTTGAAAATTCCCAACCGTCTTTATTAGTAAAGTCTAAATATTGTAAGTTGCCATAAGTATCAGTTAATGTACGACTTTCACCAGGTTTTAAAGTAATAGTATCTCCAGCAAAAGAAAAAGTACCTATAACGTGTGCGTCAACTTCTGATATAAATGTATCCACATCAGCCGAATCAACTTGACTAGACATTCTATCAAAATCATACCCTAACGCTTTATAAATCGCTCCTTGCACTTTCACATACTGTGTTAAGGAATGGTCATCGCTCATATCCCAACCCCAGAAAATAATACTTTTGATTTTTTCAACTTGTCCTTGAGTCAGAGTGTTTCCTTGGCTATCATGAATTTCACCTTGTGAAAAAGAGCCAGTATTGTAGACACGTCCATTGTCCACGATTGTTCGTGGGTCAACACAAAAGACAATCTCTCCGTCTGCATAAATAAATCCCATTCTGTCTTGAAACGTTTGCCCGTCTTTTGTCACATTAGACACAACGTCTGATAATTCCCCAACGGTTACTGTTGGATTTTCAGAAATGGCATAAAGAACAGGTTGCTTGACAAATGGTAACACATAACTAAACAGTAATGTGATGACCATGCATATCTTTTTAAATGATTTGTTTTTTAACATGTTACCTCTCCTAAAAATAAAAAAACCTTATCAAACTGATAAAGTTAATCACTCATTTATTTAGTTGTAACAATATACCATCCATACAACCCCTCGATTACTAGGATAAGAACCATACCCAACACGACTATAAGCAAGCAAAACTTCATCAGGTAAATTTTCAGCATAAGCAACTGCTTCTTCTTCTGTCATGAATACTTTTTCATAAGAACTTCTTGGTACCCAAACTTGACCATGAATTTTTAATGGCTCATTTTCTGAACTAGGTTTAGGTTGTTCTACCTTTGGTTGTTCCACTTTCGGTTGTGGTTGTGGTGCTGGTGTACTTGGTTTTGGTTGCTCCTGTGGTTGAGGTTGTTCTGGTTTTGATGATGAAGTAGGAACGTTTTGTGCCACATGAACGGATTGATTAGCGGTATTGTCTTGCGGAGATGTTACTGAAACAGTTGCTTCTTTTTCTTTCTTCGCAACAACTTCTTTTTTCTTTTCCTCAACGGTTTGTTTCAACTGTGATAGTTTTTCTTGATACGCTTGTTTCACACTTGTATCTGTGATTGTTTCTATTTCTTTTTCTAAAGAAGATAAATCCGTATCTGCTTTAATATCTTGTTTTAAAGCTGTTTCAATTTTGTCTTTTACTGCTTTTTCTTTCTCCTTATTTTTATCTTCAGCTTTAGCTTTTACAGTTGTCGTTGTTGTCAATGTTAAAGCTGTTTTCGTTACTTGTGTTGGTTTTCCTTGCGTCAATGCAACAGGTATAGCAACAGCTGTTAATAACAAGACAGCACTCACACTTAACACAACAACTTTTCTCTCTTTTACAATCGTTAACGCTTTTTCTTTCAATTCATTCATTTTCATAATAGACACATTTCCTTTCTTTTTTTCATCATTTTTTTGTGTATATTGTACTATAAAATCCGCTTAAAATAAAGATTTTTAAGGCGGTTCTCGTGTCTTTTGACACAAAATGATATAAAGCATTTGAGACACAACACAAAACATTTTTTCTCTCCTTTCCAAACAAAAAAAGCCACTTGAAAAAGTGGCTAAATAAATAGAATCAATCATTCATATGTTTATATTCTTTTTTTCTAATAATAATAAATAAGATTAACGATATTAAAACAATAATTGTTTTAATATCAAAGGAAATAATATTTTGCCAGTTTATTATTACAACCCCCACAAATCCTAAAATACATAATACTACCCAACAAATTCTAAAAAATTTTTCCATATTAGACACCTGTATCAATTATATTTGTATCTGTTCCAACAAAACCAGAATAATCAGAATTTAGAAATCGTTCTGTAACCATTTTAATTTGTTTATAATCTTTTCTTGTCCACATTGTAATAATAAGATATTCTCCAGGACGTGGTTTAGATAATGCAGCTTTAATAGACTCTATACCAAATCCAACTGTCAAAGGAATCCCAACAACTGGTAATGCAGATAATGCAGCTTTTAAAGTACCGCTACCTGAACTGCCTGCACTACGAGTTGTTCTAACAGTAACATTATACATCCAGTTTCCATCCCATATAACTGATCTATCTTCATAAATAGGTTTAATTTCAATCACTAGTTGACCATCAACAAAAATGTTTTTATTACTATCTATATAAACATATCTTGTAATACCATCTGAACTCGTATAATAATATCCATTTTCAGTAAGTGAACTCGTAATTTCTTCTGCATAAACTACTCCACTTGACACAGTAGGAACAATCGCTCCACCAAAAGACACACCAACCAAACCTAACACTACTAATTTTTTTAAATTTTTTCTCATGTTAATCTTCTCCTTTTTTGTTAATGTTCTTACTTTAAAGATTTTCTAATGAAAAGCTATACTGTGTACATTGGATTCACCTGTTTCTTTTTAATATGTTTTTCTTTTACAAACATATTATAAAACTTTTTCTCTTTATTGTAAACACTACCAAATATTGTAAAACAAGGTTTTTTGTTTATTTATACAGTTTTTTGAATAAATAAAAAAACATTTGTTTCAAACACTTGTTTTCAAAAATGGCTTTCATACAAAATACTGTATAAATATTTTTTTGATTTTTTTAATAAGTTCACTTACAAACTAAAGGGCTATAACAGTTCCATGAAATTGTTTTGCAACTGCTTCAGCAGACAAAAAATTGTTATATATTTTTGCTTTATATCTCCGTGAATGGAACACATGCGTATACCATTCTTTATAGCCAAAAGAGTATTCTGTATGCTTTCTTTTTCCTGCATAAAACTTAGTATCTACTTTTACAATATACTCTTGATGAAGCATTGGCTTTGTTTTCTCATATAAAGGAATATGTAAATATTCGCATAAATCTAATAGCTTTTTATCAGATAAATAATGTTCACTTAAAGAAAACTTTTCTAAAGTTTGAGGACACCAACCTAAAATTTTAGATAAACAACGCTTGTTGATACCTCTTTGTTCTATTTTGTTTAAAACACGTAAACGTAACTCTTCTCGATTTAACATGCTTTCTCAGTATTCCTTTCTAAGACTAAAAAGCGACATCGTGTCGTTTTTTAGTCTTTCTCTAATGTCTGTTTAAATTGTTTGAACGATTGAATCAAATACTCTTTAAAGGTATGCATATCTTCAATCCGTTTTTCTTTCCAAAAAATATCATTTGAAAAATCTATCTTTTCATATAATGCATATAATGTATTTGTGCTATATAAATCCTTTTCTTTTAGTGGATAGTAATTTAAGTACGATTGATTTTTTTCTGAATTTATAGATAAAACATACATGATATAATTTTTGTTTCCATTGTAATCTTCGACAACAAGAAAAATATGATTTACTTTAGGTTTGTCTCCATAGAAAAATAAAATTTTTGTAGGTTGTGGTGAAATGTTTGGAATATCTTTTATTCCAGTATCAATATTTACTAGATTGACAAATATACCATTTTTTTCTTGTTTGTTAGTCGTGAGTAATGATTCTAGCACCAAACTTTTTTTATTATCGTCTAAAGGTATGATTGTACCAATAAAAATCTCTTTATATGCTCCAGATATATTAGATGTTATATTTGACACATTCAATCCATGTGTTGGGAAAAAACTATTTTCTTTTGTTAAAAATATAGCTTCTTTTGTGGGCTGTATGTCAGTCATATCAACTGGAGAAAATTTAAAGGTATATAAAATACCAACAACAGCCAATAGTATAGAAATAAACAATGAAGAAAACGATAAAACATTGGAGAACGTAGAGTTTTCAAACCATATAAAATACTGAGATACCCTTTTTTCTAACATACCAATAGAAAAAATAATCCAAAAGAAAAAAGTGAAACCAATCATCAAGAATAAACTTAAAGAAATATCTTTAGTTTCCAAATAAACACATAAAGAAAATGGGAGTAACAAAATAAAAGTATACATTAACGTTCTAATTTGTTTCAAAATATTTCTCCTTAAATATACTTTTTATTGATTATATCATTTTTTCTTTATCTTGCTCATGTATACTTGTACTTTTTCTGTCATATAGTAAAATAACCGCAAAACCAATAGGAACATATATTGCCATCATATTGCCTAAAGCATAAATAAGAGCTATATTTATATCATACCTATCAAAAAAACAACTTATTTGAGTACCGAAAATCAATATATTCACAAAAAATAAACTAAATAATATCGTACAAACTAAACGATTTTTTATTTCTATTTTCATTTTATAGTTGCTCCTTTTTATAAAACAAAAAAAAGCGACACCGTGTCGCTTTTTTCGTCTTTATTTAATCACAATAAATGGTGTTCCTAATGCTCTATCGTCTGAATCCCAACTTTGATGTGCCCAAATGTAATGTACATCATATTTTTTCACTTGTTTGTAAGAGATAGGGTTATACACTGTTGTTTGTCCTTCTTCATCATATCCTGTCAAAATGATAGCGTGACTTGAACCAGGTGTAAACTCTTGACCAGAAACGGCTGCATAAACCAAATGCCCTTGTTTCAATGCCTCTTTTACATCTTCAACAGTTCTTAATACTTCAGCAGTTAATCCAAAATGAGCACTTGCTAAAGCAACACCTTTACCAGATGTTCCAACAAATCGTCTGTTAAATTCACTTGTGCTATTGTATAGATAATCTGCTACCTCTATTGGAGAAACAGATGTTCCTTTTAATTCAGTGAAAATACTCGCTAAAGCTGTTGGTACACAACCCGTGCTGCCGATTGTGTAATTGCCATACACACGACTACTATAAGGTGCGTTATCTTGTGTATAACGTACTAAATTTCTTGGTTGTGCGATTGTTGGTTTTGTTGGTTGTTCTACTTTAGGAGCAACTGGTTCTTCTTTTGGTGCCACTGGCTGTGGTGCAGAAACAATCGGTTGTGGTTCTGGTGTTTCTACTGGTTGTGCGTCAACCGGAGATTCCACTTTTGGTGTTTCTTCAACACTTGGTTGTGCCTCTTCTTTTGGTTGTTCCACTTTAGGAGCAACCACTGGTTCTTCTTTTGGTGCTACTGGTTCTGGTGTAGGAGCAATCGGTTGTGGTTCTGGTGTTTCTGCTGGTTTTGCATCCACTGGAGTGTCTGCTTTTGGTGTTTCTTCAACAGTAGGTTGCTCCACTTTTGGTTGCCCCTGTGGTTTAGGTTGCTCTTTTTCTTTTTCAATACTTGGTTGACGTTCAGTTGTTGTGAGCGACACTGTGTCGTGTTTTTCAGGTGACGTCACACTAACTGGCAATTCATCAATTACTACTTTTTCAATATCATAGCGAATCGTAATGGTAACAGGTCTGCCATTGATTTCTTCATGTAAAGTTAACGTTTCTCTGACAGTACTTGTTTTTGGTAGTAGGCGTGTTGTTGCTTTTTCTAATTCTACGTCTAACCGTTCTTCAGTATTTGCTTTTATAAAAGGTATTCGCACATGTAATACTTCGTTTTTATCTGTTTTAACAGATACAACAATATTTTTAATATCTTTTGTAGAAGAAACCACTAATACTGGTTTATCTTCTCTTGTTTCTAATGTTGCTTTGACATATTTTTCTTCTTGTTGTGTATTCACTGTTTCAGCGAAGACAGTTGTCACTTGTTGATATTGTGACAATAATAATGTACTTAATAATAGTCCACTTAATTTTAATTTTTTGTTCATATTTTTGTCTCCTTTCTACGCTCATTATATCGTTTTTTTTTTTTTTTTCAATCATTTTTACCGTTATATATGATTTTATGATTTTTTATCATATTTTCATTTTTTTATAGGAAATGATATATTATTCTAATATAGTCAACTAATAATGTACTATTTACATCGTATTCTATATGATGATAATCAACACGAATAGCGGTTTTTTTAAATAATCTTTTCATGCTGAAAACAGATACGCTTCTTTGCGTTGAATATCTTTTTGATTGATAATGCGTAGTGTATTCTTAATACATACAGACAAGTCATCGACTTGTTCATCTGTCATTTATTTGAATATTTTATAGTTTTTTATAGCCACTTACCTTGTTTAACAGTTATTCAATATATTAGTTATATAAATACTTATTTTTGATGTATAATAAATCCCCTACTGGCATACTTTCCAATAAGGGATTGATATTATTCTTTTATTAACGTAACAAAAATTTCAGAATGTTCGTTTGCTTCTGCTTCAATAGTATGTTCACCATTAAAGGTTAGTGCTGTACCCGGAGTCAACAAATGTTCTTCTTGTCTGTCTAGTAAAACCGTAACCGCTCCTTTCACAATAACAAAAACAATTTGATGTCCGATATGGTTATGTCTGTTAATTTTTTCTGATTTTGCCAATACTTTTTTGACTGTTTTGAATGTATCAAACGAAAAGCATACACCCGCTTGATTGGCTATGTTTCCTATTGTCATGATTTTTCCTTCTTTCTACTACAAATTGCAATGTACATTAAGTCTTTTTTTGTCTTATTAAAAAATTTAAACATATTTAAAAACATTGGTCGATTTTCCGATTTAAGCAATCCATTTTTAAGAATGTTCATCGTATTAAAAAATCCCTCGTCTTTTATCATTCCCGTAGGCGTCATCAAAGACATTTGACCGTGTATTTCTTGGCTTTCAAAGCCTATTTCTTGAAACAGATGTAGCCAATCATCACGGTGCATTGGATGAACATTGACATGTATCGTTTCACGTAAAGTATCAATAGTGTTCTCTAATGTATCGCTAAAGAATGTAATATCATGTGTCAGTAGAATACCATTTGGTTTCAAAACACGGTAATACTCTTTAATGGCTTTTTCTTTAGCATTTTTAGACAGCATAGTCAGCATTGCTTCATTGATGACAATATCGAATGAATTGTCATCAAATGGTAAATGCATTGCGTTACCTTGTTGAACAGTAATATACTCTTCTAGTTGATTTGTTTTAATATTTTGTTTTGCTTGTTCAAGTGCATTTTTGTCTAAATCAATACCAGTAATATGACATTGGTATGTTTTAACAAGTTCAATAGATGTTGTACACATATTGCAACCAACTTCTAGCACTTTTTTCTCTTTAGAAAAATTTCCATTTTTAATCAACCAGTCTGTTGCTTCTTTTCCTCCTGGACGCAATCTTTTTTTACCTAATTTAGCTAAAAATTGATGTCCTGCTTGTTTTGTCATGATATAAAACTTTCCTTTAAAAAATTTTTATAGATAATTCCACTCACTTAAGTCATTCACAATATGTGTTGGTACTTTTGGTAAATGAGGAATATCTGATTTTTGTGTAACGCCAGTTAACGTCAATAATGTATCTATTCCATTATCAATACCGGCTAAAATATCCGTTTGATAATTATCGCCAACCATTATAACATCCTCTTTACGAACGCCTAATCTATTGATTGCATGGTTCATAATAATAGACGATGGTTTTCCAATAATAACAGGTTCAACTCTTGTTGCTGCAACAAGTAACTCTTTAATAGCACCAGCTCCGGGAACAAATCCTTTTTCTGTTGGATATTGTTTGTCAATATTTGTCACAATATATTTTGCACCCTGTTGAATCGCTAAACTCGCCATTTTTAAATCATTGTATGTCACTTGTGTATCCAGCGCTTGCAATACAAAATTTGGATGTTCTTTTTCTTCAATAAATCCAGCATTTAAAAATTGTTCCTTCAAAATTTGTTCACCAATAACAAATCCTTTATTTCCTAATTTTTCAGCGAGCAAATAATCTAAAGCTGCTAAACCACTGGTATAAATTTGTGAGATATTCACCTCTATATCCAATGAATTTTGTAAAAACGCTTGTACCATTTCAGGAGATTTTGTTGCATTGTTGGTCACAAATAAAAATGGTATCTGTTTTTGTTGCAAGGTTTTAATAAAGCATTCTGCTTCATGTAATCTTTTTTTCCCTACATAAATAGTACCATCTAAATCAATTAAATATCCTTTGTATCTCATGCTTTTTTATCTCCTTTACGAATGACAAAAGCATGTTTTTTTGTCTTTTCTTTTTGTGGTTGTTTTTGTTGATGTGTATGCTTTTTATGATTAGATGTATTTTGTTTTTTACGTTTTTGTTGATTAGACTTGTGTGGAGCATTTTCTTTAGGCATAACAGGATTACCATTTAAAGAAAGTACAAAATAGGCACACCCAAAAGCACAATATTCACGTAAATAATCTTCCAGTGTATAAATTTTACTATCTTCTTCTACATTTTTCATATCATTTTTGTAGAATCCTTTTAAACGAAGTTGATTATGTCCCCAATCCCCTACAATATAATGATATTTTTGTAATAATTTAGTGTATCTATCTTCTAGAGCATCTATTTGAAAGCCGTTTTTAAAATCGACTTCTAGTGTATATTCATGTTCATTGATAAAAACAAGATTTTCTTTAACAAAAACTTTCGCTTCAGGGATATCTTGTATTTTTATTTCTTCATTTTCCAATATGTCACCTACTTACTAAGTTATATCTCGTTTATTATCTTAACACAGACAACCAAAAAAAGCACGATAGTCGTGCTTTTTATTCACATTGAATACCAAAGATATAATATATTTCTTGTTCTTCTACGATAAAATCTTTTCTTAGTAAATTATCAATATTTTCCAATGTGGTATTAGAACTGTCTTTATACACAAATAAAGGAATAAATTCATTTAATTGAATAGATTTGTTAAGTTTTGATTCATATATTTTTCCTGCCATACCATACATCAATTCAGGTAATTTTAATGGTTTAAGAAATCTATGACTTCCTAGTATTAATTGCAATGTATGATCGTTATATCGTAAAATCAATTCAAAAGGATTTATTTCTTTTTCATCTTGCATCAAAAAGTCACTTTCTTCAATAATCGTTTCTCCTGTATGTGTGATTTTTTTAAGAATATACGTCACTTTTTGCGCTTGATTTGGCGGAGTAATTTTTACTCTTATGGGAATATCTTCTAAAAAAATTGATAATAATGTTTCTTCATTTTTTGAAAAAGGATTTGCTTGTATTTTTCCTACAGATTGTGTACAACCACATAAACATAGTATTATACATAACAAAAAATATCTTTGTTTCATATACCATTTCCTCCTTTTATTTAACCAATGAATTTCTAATCATATTCATTCCTAATATAATAGTATGTAACACCTTCTGAAATAAAGAAGAAAGCACGGTTATTTACCGACAAAGATGTTTAATAATGTTTCTTCTTAATAGGCCATAATATAACATGAAGAGATACTGTTTCTAGTTGACAGCTGAATAAACAAAAAAGACGTATGACAGAAACTGTATAACGACCAAATGCTATACTATTCCTCTTTTTATTTATTATAACAAAAAACGCTTACAAATTCTATAAAAGAACAGCCCGAAGGTTGTTCTTTTAACTATATTGTCTTTTTTCATTATCTTTATATGCTGCATCAATAATGCCGCCGCCTAAACATTCTTCGCCGTCATAAAATACAACAGCTTGTCCAGGAGTAATGGCTCTAACTGGTTCATCAAAAATAATTTTTGCTTCTTTTTGTGAGTCTGATAAATGAACGGTCACACCAACATCAGCTTGTCTATATCTAAATTTAGCTGTACAGTGGAACACAGACGGTTTTTCTTCATCTGTTGTGAATTGTAATTCACTCGCTGTTAAATAATCCGTATATAAATACTCATGATGATAACCTTGTCCGACATATAAAATATTTTCTTTTAAATCTTTTCCGACGACAAACCAAGGTTCATGAACAGAATAACCTTTCACACCACCAATGCCTAATCCTTGTCTTTGTCCAATCGTATAATACATTAATCCGGCATGTTCACCAATGATATTGCCGTCTAATGTTTTCATAGGACCTGGCTGTGCTGGTAAATAGTGAGAAAGAAATTCTTTGAAATTACGTTCACCAATAAAGCATACCCCAGTGGAATCTTTTTTTGTTGCTGTAGCTAAACCAGTTTCTTGTGCGATGCGTCTTACCTCTGATTTTGGTAAATGCCCAATAGGAAACATCGCTTTTTGTAATTGTTCTTGGGATAATTGACTTAAAAAGTAAGTTTGATCTTTATTATTATCAACGCCTCTTAATAAGTGCTTTACACCATATTCATCTGTCGATAGACGTGCATAATGCCCCATTGCGACATAATCTGCACCTAAATCCATAGCATAGTCTAAAAAGGCTTTAAACTTTATTTCTTTATTGCACATCACATCAGGATTAGGTGTTCTATCTTTTTTATACTCATCTAAAAAGTACGTAAACACTTTATCCCAATATTCTTTTTCAAAATTCACCGAATAATACGGGATACCAATTTGCTGAGCAACTTTTTCAACATCTTTATAATCTTCCGTTGCTGTACAGACACCATTTTCGTCTGTATCATCCCAGTTTTTCATAAAAATACCTATCACATCGTATCCTTGTTCTTTCAAAAGAAGTGCTGTCACAGAAGAGTCTACTCCTCCACTCATGCCAACAACAACTCGAGTATTTGCATTTGTTTTTGTCATAAAATCACCATCATTTCGTTTGATTAAGCGATTGAAGGTCGCTTGACTGCATCTAGTATACAGATAATTAAAACCGATGTAAAACCAAAAAGCTTAGATAGACATATTTCGACGGATTTTTGAATTGTGCTTCTCTAAATACTCATAAAAAAGCACGACACGTAATTTAAGATTCCGTGCATTCTCTACTAGAGAAATCGTTTGTCGATTTGTTTTCTTAACACTTAATTGAAAAATAGTAACGGTACTATTCTTTACTTTTCGTATATATGTTGTATAGTTTATACTTGCAATCTCTTCTAAGGGGATAAAAATAAAACTCTTCTGATTCACAATGAGGGTATCTTTATATACATAAAGATGTAATTTTTTATCTTTGTATGAAGCATTTGAAGCAATAATACCATATCCAAATGTCACTTCTGGAAAGTATTCTTCAAAAATTGTATACATTTTTAAATTTTGTTTAATACGTTTCGTGCATGTTATCCATAGAAAAATACTAATTATTATCCCACCAAAACCTATCAAGTGTTTGACAACTTGTGAGTCGTTAAATCTCTTTAAGGATACATATTCCGAACCAATTATTGCATCTTTTGGCACAGCTCTTAAAAAATCGGTATATAAGTCAACAGTCACATTTGTAAATAAACGTTTTGAGCGACGTCCTACTTTTTCAACTGTTGGAACAAAAGTTGTCATGACATAGGCAGGTTGCTCTTTTAAACTTTGTTTTCGATGAAATAAATCACGCACGATAGTGTTGTTTTTTTCTGCTGCAAGCATAACATAGCCGTACTCATGTTTAATGAGGTATAATGTTGTTTCGTTTATTTCAATAGATGTTTTATCTATATCAAATACTTTTATTGCTACAGGATTGGCATATAGTAAAGTATATTGTTTATAAACTTGCCCTTTATCATAAGCGTCTTTTGCCAGTTGTTCATTAGATTGAAAAATATCCGATACGGCTGAACAAGAGAAAATGATAGCAAAAAAACTAATGAGTAATTTTATTTTTGTACCTTTTAATCGCTGTTTTCTCATTATGTTCTTCTCCTTGTCAATAACCGATATAAATATTTAAGAGCAAAAAATAAGAAAATAAGAGAAATAATCCACGCCCATGGTGCTACTTTTTTATACTGATAAACCGATACATAGCGTGATAATGTCATATTATCACTTGATAAATACTTAGGAAGATTATTTTCTATTTCTGTGTACCCAGACGTATATTTTGGCATAACTCTAACACATAAAGTAGGTTGTAATGTTGCTAATGCGTCTTTTTGGCTATAAATCATGTTCACATCTTTATCGTCTTTTTCTGCTTCTAATAAAATCGTACCATACTCATGTGTTACTATGTAAAAAAGAGTGCTATTTTTTGTCTTAATGACAGTATCTAATTTTTCAATAGCATGCACTCGTAAACGATAATCTCCAAGTGGCTGATCATCAGTGTACACAGAACCATAAAATGACGTTTGCCATTGATATGGTATGACTTGTTTGAATGTAAATAATATCGATAGTATGATACAACCTAATGATAGTAATAAATAAACACGTTTTTTCATAATATTAAAGATAAAGAGGTTGACCCGATATATGATAAAAAAATGGCAAGCAGACATGTTTGGGTATCCGCTTGCCATTGATACAGCATACATAAGACTAAATTTTTGAAATAAAATTTGTCAACTTCATTTTTGAGATAGCCCTTTTATGTTATTCCTCTTCTAATAATTCCACTAATAATGGATCTGTAATATCGACTGTTTCTTCTTGTTCAGTAGAAATATCTTTGTTTAATAAAGCAGACTCTTCTGCTGTTGGTTCAATAAGTCCCATTTTAATACGTAATTTTCTATCAACTTCAGCCATGATTTCTGGGTGTTCTAACAAGAATTTTTTAGCTGTTTCACGCCCTTGCCCAATTCTATCTTCACCATAAGAATACCATGACCCACTTTTCTTAATCATGTCATGCTCAACAGCTAAGTCTAAAATTTCTCCTGTTTTAGAAATACCTTCACCATACATGATGTCGACATAAACTGTTTTGAATGGTGGTGCCACTTTATTTTTTACAATTTTAATTTTTGTTGAGTTACCAATGATTTCAGAATCTTTGCTTCCTTTAATGGCTTCACTCTTACGTACTTCCATACGAATCGTTGAATAGAATTTTAAAGCACGTCCTCCTGGTGTTACTTCTGGATTTCCATATGTAACACCGACTTTTTCACGTAATTGGTTAATAAAAATAGCAACTGTTTTTTGTTTGTTAATCACACTTGATAATTTTCTTAACGCTTGTGACATTAAACGAGCTTGTAACCCAACATGAGAATCACCCATATCACCTTTAATTTCTGCTTTTGGTACAAGTGCAGCAACGGAGTCAATGACAATAACATCAATCGCACCTGAACTAATTAAAGCTTCAGCAATTTCAAGTGCTTCTTCCCCACTATCTGGCTGAGATAAGAATAAATCATCAATATCAATTCCCAAATTTTTAGCATAAAGAGGGTCCATTGCATGTTCTGCATCAATATATGCCGCTACTCCTCCAGTTTTTTGTACTTCTGCAACAACGTGTAAAGCTGTTGTTGTTTTACCAGATGATTCTGGACCATAAATTTCAATGATACGTCCACGAGGGAAACCACCAATGCCTAATGCAGAATCAATTAAAATAGAACCTGATGAAATGGCATCAATTTTTGTATCGGCTCTATCTCCTAAGCGCATAATGGATCCTTTACCAAAATCTTTTTCAATTTTCTTAATAGCATCTTGCAATGCCTTCATTCTTTCTTCACTAATAACCATAATGTTCTCCTTTTTCTTCGAGCAATTCTCTCAATTTGTTTAAACCAAATATTGCGGATAATTCTCTATTGGCATTTCTACCACGATTAAAATGTACGCAATATGATATAGGTTCTTTATTTGGCATTGCAATACCAATATACACCGTTCCAGATACTTTATCTTCTATTGCATGTTCATCAGCAATCCCAGTAAAAGAAAGACCAATATCACTACCATATAATGCCTTCACATTTTGTGCCATAGCCATAGCACATTCATGACTTATTGTTCCATATTTTAACAGTAATTCTGAAGGAATACAAAGTATTTTTTCTTTAGCACTTGTTTGATATGTGACAACACCGCCTGAAAAAACATCAGATGCACCAGAAACACTAACCAGCTTACTTTGACATAAACCACCTGTTAAACTTTCTGCAACACTGAGTGTATAGTGCTTTTCTTTTAATAAAGCAATCACAACATCAGCCAGTGTTTGATGATCGTATCCATAGAAATAAGGTTTTAATGGCTCTAAAATCAGCGCTTCCGTCTGTTTAATTTTTTCATCACATTCTTGTGTTGTTCGACCATTTGCGGTTAATCGAACGGTAACATCGCCTGTATATGCGTAAATCGCAATCGTAGGATTAGACTGTGTATCAATAATAGCACTAATTTTTTCTGCTAAAGCAGATTCACCGATATTTGTGAATCTCAGTGTTTTTGACACAAAAACACCACCTATTTTTTCTTTCAAAAAAGGCAATAGTTCTTTTTCCACCATTGTTGTCATTTCAGAGGGAGGACCAGGTAATACAGCATACATCACATTATCTTTTGTTGTCACCATACCAATAGCCAAGCCATTGTGGTTTTTTAAAATATGACTATTTTTGATATAGTGAGCTTGTCGCAAATTATTTTCTGGCATTTCTTTTTCAATTTTATGAAAATGATGTTTGATTTTATCAACAGCCTCATCATCTAATAATAATGTTTCTTGTAAATGTTCAGCTAATGCGTCTTTTGTTAAGTCATCTTTTGTAGGGCCAAGTCCTCCTGATAAAATCACTAAATCACTTCTTTTGGAAGCAATATTTAATAAACTACGTATTCTCTCTATATTATCACCAACACTTGTATGAAAATAAGTTGGAATACTCAATTCTTTTAAAACATTGGCAATATAATGCGTATTTGTATCTAATGTTTCACCTAAGAGTAATTCTGTTCCGACTGTAATAATTTCTGCTTTCATAAATAAACCCTCTATTTATAGTATATGCATTATGATGATAAATTTTCAAAAACAGAACGATTTTTATAAAAATACTCTATACCTGAATAAATGGTAAAGAATAAACAAATATATAAAAATATGTTTCCAACATGAAAATTATTCATTAGTAAAAAAATAATCGCAAACATTTGTGTAGCTGTTTTTATTTTTCCCGACCAGTCCGCAGCCATAACCTTTCCTTGTTCGACAAGTAATAAACGTAATCCAGTAACGGCTAATTCACGACAAACGATAATACACACAATCCAAGCAGGTATATAGTGCTTTTCAACTAACAAAATAAATGCTGTTAAGACAAGTATTTTATCTGCTAAAGGATCAGCAAATTTTCCAAAATTTGTAATGAGATGATATTTTCTAGCTAAATAACCATCTAACCAATCTGTTATACTTGCCAATACAAAAATCAGCGTTGCTATTTCAAAAGTTTGAAATACGTACATAGACACAATAAAAAATGGAATGGCAATCATTCTTGCTAGTGTTAATTTGTTTGCAATATTCATTTTTTATCACCTATTTTGCTAAATTGATTTTAACCGTTTCAACTCTCGATGTCGTTGGAACAGCCACATTTTGTCCATTTAGTGTTAATGTTGCTGCTTGAGAAATACCAAATGTAATTGTAACATCATTCGCATTATTTAAAGCACGAATAGTTGTTGGCACTTTATCTGTAATCGTTCTTTCTAAAATAACTTTCCCGTGAACAGACACACGCACCCATGTTGGTTCAGTCACTTTTATCGTTAAGTTATAGTCACCTTTATAATTTTTAAATGCATCACCTAGACCATACACGATTTGATTTGCTGTTGACGATTGAACAACCAAATTACTACCACCAGGTGCTACAGTATTTTGTGATACACCACTATTATTAGCTGTACTAGACTGTGTCGTTTCTGTTGTCGTTGTTGTGCTTTCAGTGGTCGTCGCAGTTGTTGTACTTGTTGTACTAGCTGTACTTGTTGTCGTAATAGATGCAGCAGTTGTCGTTGTTGTAGTCGTTGTTTCTACTGATTGCTGGAATAGTTTCGGTGAAAAATAAATTAACGAAGTAACAATGGCTAAAGCAATGGCACAAAATATAATAACAGGTTTTCTATTTTTCTTTTGTTCTGGTGTTGTAGCCGCCGTTGCTGGTTTAGGAGAAACCGGTGCTACTTTTTTCGGTTTATTCATTTTCATAGCTTGTTCTTTTTTCAAACGTTCTTTTTCTGCTAGTTCAGCTTGTCGTTTGTTTTCTTCAAGCAATTTTTCTCCGTCCATTTTTACAACAGAGGCATATTGCACAACGAAATTTTTCTTATAATAATCTCCTGGAATAATATCTAATTGATCATTTTCAATCGCTTCTAAATAGCGTAATTGGATACCCGTTTTTTCATGAATGTCATTTAGAGTATAGCCTAATTTTTCTCTTTTTTCTTTTAAAATATTACCTAAAGATGTCATAAAACTCTCCTTTTCACGTCTTTACATTTTATTATACCATACTTCAATTTAGTTTTAAAAATATGTCTTACTAAAAAATACTTAAAATCTATTTATTTTGAAAGTTATCTGTTCTCTTTATATGTATTTTATGTTATATTAAAAAAAGATACTTACAAAAGATGAAATATAAGGAATAACTAAATGAATACAAGTAAAAATAATAGGTTTATCATTTTAACAGCAACAATTATTATTGTTGCTATATTAAATATTTACTTTTTATCTTTAGTCACAACAACATTAGTAAAAGCAGAATATATTGCAGTCAGACAAAACGCTAATACCGACAGTGTTATCCAACAACTAGTCAAAAAAGATAGTAAAGTAACCATTTTAAAAAAAGAAAAAAATTGGGTACATATCTTTTACGATAATACACAAGGATGGATTCAAGAAGAAGACTTATATGCTGACCAAGTAAATGTAACACATTCAGGAAGTACAATGAGTGTGGCAAAAGAAAATGTATCTGTGTTTAAAGATCCTAGATCCACTGATAAAGAAATAGGAAAACTGGATAGACAAGCTACTTATTTAAAGTTTTTTGATAAAAATGACTGGAGCCAAATTCTTTATCAAAATGAATTAGCTTGGGTAGAATCATCTGCATTAAAAGAAACAACACAACAATCTGCAGAAAGTAATCAAGTCACTTCTAAAATAAAAGCAAATAATTATCCAGCAAGAAACATTATTAAAGCAACAGATCCAACAAGTTTACTCGCTTCTCCTGGTCCTTCAGGAGCATTGGAAAACATTTATAAAGGTGAGTTCTTATATGTAAAAGATAAGGAAGCTCAAAATGGCTATTATTCAGCAACGTCTAGTAGTAATATAGATGGTTATATCAATGCAAGTAAAGCAAAATTCTTTGAAAATGTAGCGCAAAGAGTTGGAACAAAATCAAAAACATTAAATGGTGCAACAATTGTGTTAGATCCAGGACATGGAGGAACAGACGGTGGTGCTGTTTCAAATATTTCAGAAAATATAAACGAACGTATTCTCGCTTTAAAAACAGCGGAAGTATTAAAAACATTATTAGAAGAAAGTGGTGCTAAAGTCATTATGACACGTACATCTGATGTTGATGTTACTTTAGAAAAACGTTCTGAAATTGCCAATACAGCACAAGCTGATGTGTTCATCAGCCTGCACTATGATTCAGCCGATGTAAAAGGTCCAAGTGGAACAACCGTTCACTACTTCCACTACGAAGATATGCGATTAGCAGACTTAGTAAATGAACAATTTGAAAATCTACCTTTAAAAACAAATGGTGTTAAATTAAGCGTTTATCAAGTTCTATACGATAATAAAGTGCCTTCTCTTCTTTTAGAATTAGGCTATATGAATAATGATAATGACGTGAAAATTTTTAATACAGAAGATTACAGACAAAAAGTGGCAACAGACGTTGTTAATGCTTTAAAAGTCTATTTTGATAACCAATAAAATGCTTGGGGCAACCCAAGTATTTTATTTTGGTTAGTTTATTCCAAATAAAAAAACAGTGAATAGCATTAGCCATTCACCATCAATATAAATTATTACTTATTCATTTGTATAATTGATACGTCATAGTTTCCTACATCATTTTTAACGATATGCATTTCTAAAACCTGCTCTTGTGTAAATGGTTTTGCAATCTGATGAAGTTCTTCAGTCGTTAAAGTGCCATATATTGTATTTGCTTCATGCACTTCACTTTGTTCAATAGGTGAATTTAAATATGAAACTATTTTTTGTTTTGGAAATAGTGTATCAACACTCATATCAAGAGCTCGTGCTATTTTTTCTTGATTTTTTTCAGAAATGTATGTGCGCCCTTTGATGTAATCATTTAATGTACTTGTTGCAATACCTGTTTCTTTTGAAATAGCTGTTTGTGTCTTTTGTTTTTTTAAAAGAGCGTCTTTTAAAGATTGACTCATCGCTTTTTTTAATATTTCTTTCAACTTATATCCTCTATTCACAAAATCTATATTTTTTATTTAAAACAAAATATTTAAGTCTATTATACTATAATAAAACATTAAATAAAAAGAATTTATATATAGAGAAAATAGATTTTATAGTATATAAAGCACTTTTCTATTTGACTATCCGAATTTATTCGGATAATATAGAATATATATAAAAGGAGGGATATTATCATGATTGTTTTATCTTTAAAAGCAGCACGTGCTAATGCCAATTTAACACTAATTGAAGCGTCAAAAATTTTGTCTATTAACAAAGATACATTATCTCGATATGAACGTAATTCTTCCCATATACCAAGATCAATTAGCTTGAAGATGCAAGAGTTATATCAAATTCCTGAAAAAAACTTATTTTTTGGTGATATTACAGAATTTCATAAAAAGAAACAAAAACATATACAAACAATGATACAAGAAAATGAATTTTAATCTTATGATAAAACAAAAAGGAGTCAGACAAATTGTCTAACTCTCTTTTTATTATGGCTCTATGTCAAATAGGGTTGATGACTCATAAAAGGTAGTGATGTAACAAATGTTATTTTTAAGTCACAAAGTGATGTACGG
>NZ_WNJY01000001.1:0-144435 GCF_010892355.1 Granulicatella sp. zg-ZJ
GGTATAGACGTTTTCATCGCAATCCTGACCATAAGTTTTTTCGATATGATTCATCTAGAGATTGTTTTACGGATACACGTACGGGAGAAATTTACACCTACAGAAACATTGATAGACAAGGATATAAGCAGTATCGTATAAGCGATAACAGTAATAAACGGATACTACGTCGAGCGATAGATGCTGATGTATACGATAGATGTCGTGAGCGTCGATTATCTACGTTTGGGAAAGCACTATATAAACGACGGAAAGAAACGATTGAGCGTAGCTTTGCAGACTCTAAACAAAATCATGGGTATCGGTTTGCACAATATAGAGGAGTAGCCAAGATGCAGCAGTACACTTGGTTATCTTGTGCTGCCCAAAACATGAAAAAAATGGCAATCCTACTCACGAGAGATAGCCATTTTTTACAATATAGTTTTTTATTTATCATTTTTAAATGCAAAATCCAACATATTTTTCAATTTTTAAAAAATATGTTGGATGTTTTATCGGTATTGTCAACAATCTGAGGTGGTGAATGGCATTAGCCATTCACCACCAACACATTTAACAAAGAGCCGTTTTTATAAGACTATTGATAATTAATAAATGTTTGATTTTCCATTAAAAATGCAGGTGCTGTATCTTGATCATAACTTGTGTTATATTTTTTCATTAAATAATCATACACATCTGTTTTTTCTTTAAATTTAAGTGCTTGATAAGGTTCTTGGAATGATAATTTTTCAACAAACAAATAACCATTATCATGTGGGACTAGAACGCCCACATGTCCAATGAACAGGTAATCGCCGTCTAAATTATCATGAAAAATAACAGAAAGCATTGTCGCATTGTTTTGTGTAAATTGCACATGACTTAAATGCTCTTCCATTTTTTTAGCATGAACATGTACGTCTTTTGACGGTGTTGTTTGTACTCTTGAAAAAAGTTGATTGAAATATGCTTTTTCTTCTGTTGTGAATAGATTTTCCATATCAATAGAATCATTGTCTATAAACAATAATTGAGAGTCTTCTTTAATATTATCAGAAAAAGATAGTTGTTTTTTTAGTAGAGCAAATGTGTTAATACGACAATTTGTACCAGGAAAAGTATTTTTCTTTTGTGCCCATAATGTATCTATTTTTTCTTGATCGTAAATAGGCATTTCTTTTTGAAAACCTGTTGCTAATGATATATGTTCAATGGTTTCATTATAATCTTTCACAAAAGACATAAATGTATTCACATCTTGTGCATCTAAATATTGTACTAATGCTTTGTTTACTTCTTCTTGACTATTTGTATCTGCCATATTTGACATAGTAAATTTAGAAATATTTTCGACAGTTGTCGTCACACTTTCTTCTGTCATTTTTTGTTCTGATGCTGTGCATCCTACAAGTAAAAGACAGGCACTTCCCACCAAAAAAATTGTTTTTCTCATCTTTTCCCTCTCCCTCTCATTCATTTGGCCTTATACAGCTGATTTTAACACAATTTCTTTCCCTTTTGCGTTATATAATTTAGGAACAAGTGTATCTTGTTCAACAGAAATAACGCATTTTTTAATCTGTTTGTTGGTTGGTATATCAAACATCACATCCAACATCACTGTTTCAATAATTGCACGTAATCCTCTAGCTCCCGTTTTACGCTCAATTGCTTGTTTAGCAACTGTTTCCAATGCTTCTGTTGAAAAATCTAGTTCTACATTATCTAAGCCAAATAAATACGCATACTGTTTAACTAGTGCATTTTTTGGTTCCGTTAAAATACGTACTAAATCATCAACAGTTAATTTATCTAATGTGGCAATAATTGGTAAACGACCAATAAATTCTGGAATTAGACCAAATTTTAATAAATCTTCTGGAATAATATGTTTCATTAAACTTTCTTTTTCATCTAAAACTTTTGTCGAACTTCCAAAACCAATAATTTTAGCTCCCAATCGTTCTTTAACAATATTTTCAATACCGTCAAAAGCACCACCTACAATAAATAAAATATTGGTTGTGTCAATTTGTAAAAATTCTTGATGAGGATGTTTGCGCCCTCCTTGAGGTGGAATATTAGATACTGTTCCTTCTAAAATTTTTAAAAGTGCTTGTTGAACACCTTCGCCACTGACATCTCTTGTAATAGATACATTTTCACTTTTACGAGCAATCTTATCAATTTCATCAATGTAAATAATCCCTCGACTTGCAAGATCAATATCATAATCGGCAGCCTGAACCAATTTAACTAAAACATTTTCAACATCTTCTCCAACGTATCCTGCTTCTGTTAATGTTGTTGCATCAGCAATCGCAAATGGTACATTTAGCATTTTAGCTAATGTTTGTACTAAAAATGTTTTTCCTGAACCAGTTGGACCAACTAAACAAATATTACTTTTTTGTAATTCAACATCTTCTTTCACTTGAGAAGAAATACGTTTATAGTGATTATATACAGCAACAGCTAAATTTTTCTTGGCGTAATCTTGACCAATCACGTATTCATTTAAATGTTTAAAAATATCTGTAGGTGTTGGGATTTCTCCAATAAAATGTTCTAAAGAGTCATTTTGTTCTTCTCCTAGAATGGCATCACATAGTGCAACACATTCATTACAAATATAAACATCTGGTCCTGAAATAATCTGATTTACTTCATCATGATTTTTTCCGCAAAACGAACAACGTGGTTCTATTGTTTTATCCATCATTTCTATTTCCTTCTCCTATAATTTTAAATATCGCATACTGAAAGATAGCATATTCTCACAATAAGTACAAACATTTTGCCTTTTTAAAGTGATTAAATAAAATTCACCGGGTTGACATCAATTGACACATATATTTTTTCTTTTGCAAGTTCTTGACTATCATTTGTAATTTGGTATAACACTTTTTCAACAGCTTTTATATTTTTATATTTTAATAATATTTGGAAATAAAATTTATTATTGATACGTGCAATGGACTTTGCGCTTGGTCCAAGTAGCACGACATCTTTTCCAAGTGATTGTTCTAAAATTTGTTTAATTTGATAGGCACTTTTCAAAGCGGTGGATTCAAAGTGATGTGTAATGGTAATGGTTGTCGTATATACATAAGGTGGGTAATGTCCCATATAACGACTGTACATTTCACGTTTATAAAATTCTTCGTATTGTTGCGTTTGAGCAAGTTGTAACACATAATGTTCTGGATTATATGTTTGAATAATGACTTCACCTGATAGAGTTCCTCGACCAGCACGTCCAGCAACTTGCGTTAATAACTGATATGTTTTTTCAGAGGCTCTAAAATCGGGTAGATAAAGTGATGTATCAGCATTAATTACACCAACTAGAGTAATATTTGGAAAGTCTAATCCTTTGGCAATCATTTGTGTTCCTAATAAAATATCTGCTTCTCCTGAGCCAAATATATTTAATAAACGTTCATGTTGCCCTTTTTTACTTGTTGTATCAACATCCATACGTACAACTTTAGCTTGTGGGAATAATTGGTATAAAGCTTCTTCCACACGCTGTGTACCTACACCGTATGAACGCACTTTATCACTAAAACAATTTGGACACTCTGTTGGAATAGATGTATCAAATCCACAATAATGACATTTCATTTTATGTGTATCTTTATGAAGTGTTAAAGAAATATCACAATTTGGACATTGCATGACGTGTCCACAATCTCGACACATTAAAAATGAGGCATAGCCTCTTCGATTTAATAATAAAGCGACTTGTTCCTTTTTTTGCAATCTATCTTCGATTGCTAATTTTAAGACATCTGAAAACAAGTCAAAATTACCGACTTTTTTCTCTGTAGTCATGTCGACAATTTGCACGTGGGGCAATGGTTTATCATTGGCACGTTTTGTTAACGTTAAAAAGGTATAATTTCCTTTTTGTGCTCTAGCGCGTGACTCCAGTGACGGTGTGGCACTGCCTAAAACAACAGGACATTGGTGATATTGCCCTCGCCATATCGCCACATCTCTTGCATGATATTTTACCGTATCCATTTGTTTATAGGTCGTTTCATGCTCCTCGTCTATAATAATAAGTCCAATATTATCAAGCGGTGCAAAAATAGATGATCTAGCTCCAACAACAATATCTGCTTTTTTTTCTTTTGCTTTTAGCCATTCGTCATAACGCTCTCCCTCAGATAATCCAGAATGCAACACAGCCACTCTCTGACCAAAACGACCTTTAAAATGTTTTACCATTTGTGGTGTTAAAGCTATTTCTGGAACAAGTAATAAAGCGGTTCGCCCATTTTGAATAACATCAGAGATTAACTGCAAGTATACTTCCGTCTTACCACTCCCTGTAACACCTTCTAATAAAAATGTCTTTGGTTCACGTTTTAAAATACTTTCTTTTACTTGAGTGTACACAGTTTTTTGTTCTTCATTTAACGTCAAAGGCATTGTTTTTTCAAATGTGATATGCTCATAAGGATTTCTTTCAATCACTTCTTCTGTTATCTCAATCCATCCTTTTTGTTTTGCTGATTGGAGTGTTTTTAATGAAATATTTGCCTCTGCTAATGTTTTAGTAGATACTTTTGAAGATTGACTTAAATAGTCAAGCAACGCTTTTTGTTGATGTGCATTGGCCCTAATTGGAATGCTTTCTATCGGTTTTACTAAGGAAACAAAACGCTGTGTTTTATGTGTAATTTTATCCTCAACAAGATAATGAACAATCACCTTTTCTTCTTTTTTCCATTTTAAAACAGCGTGTGTCATGCCTAAAGATTCAATCATTTTCCAAGAAATTCTTTTTTGTTTCTCAAATAAAGGAGGACAACTTGTGTTGTCTATCCATTCCACTTCTTTATGATAATTTGCTTTTAAAAAATTAGGTAGCATGGTTTTATAGCAACTCATTTTAAACGAAAAAACGGTTTGAGATAAATAATCTCCTAAAGCGACTAATTCAGGTGTTAACACAGGTTCGGCATCTAAAATATCAGATATGTATTTTAGTGCATAATCTACTCCAGTGGTATACGTTATATCGACAACAAATCCTTGTACAAATCGAGTACCAAATGGTACTTTGACACGATAACCAATCGAAAGCTGATTTTTTAAATTGTCTGGAATAAGATAGTCATACGCTTGATCTGTTTGACTACTTGACACATCGACAATCACTTTAGCAATTTCATCCATAGCACACCTCTTTTCTTCATCTTCTACATTATACAATAAAAATAATCGAGGTTCAAAAACCTCGATTATTTTACAAAAGGAATACTGTACAAACACCAATGCTAGCACAAAGATAAAAATACCATTTTCTAATTTTATGATGAAACATAATCATTCCTGACAAACCACCTATACCGCCACCAAAAAGGAATAATAGTAACAATATTTTTTCAGAAATTCTATATTTTTTGTACACCGCTTTATATTTATCTATTCCCATTAACAGAAATACAAATAAATTGTAGAAAAAGAATAGCCATAAATGGTACATTATTTAATCACCAAATTAACAAGTTTATTTGGTACAGCTATAACTTTTACAATTTCCTTACCAGAAATGGCTTGCTTCACGTCTTCATTTTCTTTTGCCAATGTTTCCAATATTGTTTTATCTAAATCAACTTCAACAAATTGACGTGCTTTAATTTTACCATTTACTTGGAAAATCACTTCAACAGTATTTTCAACAAGTTCTTTTTCATCATAAAGCGGCCATGCAACATGAGAAATAGACTCTTTACCGCCAAGTTTTTCCCATAATTCTTCAGCAATATGTGGTGTAATTGGTGCTAATAATTGAACAAGGCCTCTCATATAGTCTACTGGAAGAGCATCCATTTTATTAGCTTCATTGACAAAGACCATCATTTGTGAAATGGCTGTATTATAATGCATTACAGCATAATCTTCTGTCACTTTTTTCACTGTTTGATGATATACTTTTGTTAATTTACCGTCATTAAACGTTGTCACACGATCTCTTAATTTACCATTGTCATCAATCATCAAACGCCATACTCTATCTAAGAAACGACGAGAGCCTTCAAGACCTGTTTCACTCCATGGTTTTGACGCATCTAAAGGCCCCATAAACATTTCGTATAATCGTAATGTATCTGCACCAAATGTTTTGACAACATCGTCAGGATTTATGACATTCCCTTTAGATTTTGACATTTTATTGCCGTCAGGTCCTAAAATCATCCCTTGATTAAACACACGTTGGAATGGCTCTGGTGTTGGGACAACACCAATATCGTATAAGAATTTATGCCAGAATCGTGCATACAATAAATGTAATACAGCGTGCTCTGCTCCACCAATATACATATCTACTGGGAACCATTTTTTCAATTTTTCTGGGTCAGCAAGTTGCTCTGTATTGGTTGGATCTACATAACGTAAGAAATACCATGAGCTACCTGCCCATTGAGGCATTGTATTTGTTTCACGACGTCCTTTACGTCCGTTTTCATCAACAATATTTACCCATTCTGTTATATTTGCTAGTGGAGATTCTCCAGTACCACTTGGTTTAATATTATCCGTTTTTGGTAATAACAGTGGTAACTCATCTTCTTTAACCAATGTTGATGTGCCATCTTCCCAATGAATAACAGGAATTGGTTCACCCCAATAACGTTGTCTTGAGAATATCCAGTCTCTTAGTCTAAAGGATGTCACTTGTTTTCCAACTTGATGTTCTTCTAACCACTTAATCGCTTTATCAATACCATCTTGTGTATTCAATCCATTTAAGAAATCAGAATTGATATGAATACCGTCTTGTAAAAATGGCAATGTATCTTCTTGTCCACTTGTTAATACTGGGATAATTGGTAATTCAAATTTTGTAGCAAAATCAAAGTCACGTTGATCATGAGCAGGACACGCCATAATTGCACCTGTTCCATAACCAATCAAAACATAGTCCCCAACCCAAATTGGAATTTCTTGTTGTGTCATTGGATTGATAGCGTAAGCTCCTGTAAAGACACCTGTTTTATCTTTTGCTAAGTCTGTTCTTTCTAAATCAGATTTTAAAGAAACGTCTTGTAAATAAGCATCTACTATTTCTTGTTGTTCAGATGTTGTTATCTGTTTAACAAGTGGATGTTCAGGAGCTAATACAACATATGTTGCACCAAATAATGTATCTGGACGAGTTGTAAATACGTCAAAGGTATGTTTTGTGTTTGCTACACTAAACGTCACTTGTGCACCGTGTGAACGTCCAATCCAATTACGTTGCATTTCTTTTAAATTTTCAGGCCAATCAATTAAATCTAAATCATCAATTAAACGATCTGCATAAGCAGTAATACGCAATACCCACTGCTTCATTGGTACACGATATACCGGATGTCCACCACGTTCACTTTTTCCGTCGATAACTTCTTCATTAGCTAATACTGTTCCTAAAGCAGGGCACCAGTTTACAAGAATTTCATCTTCATATGCTAAATCTTTTTCACATAATTTTTCAAAAATCCATTGTGTCCATTTATAATAGTTTGGATCTGTTGTGTCTACTTCACGTTCCCAATCATAACTAAATCCTAGCTCTTTTAATTGACGTCTAAAATTCGCAATATTTTTATAAGTAAACTCAGCAGGGTCATTTCCTGTATCAATGGCATATTGCTCTGCAGGCAATCCAAAGGCATCCCAACCGATTGGATGCAAAACATTATAGCCTTGTGCACGCTTAAAGCGAGCTAAAATATCTGTTGCTGTATACCCTTCTGTATGCCCAACATGCAATCCTTGTCCAGACGGATATGGAAACATATCAAGTACATAGAAATATGGTTTATTATCATCTTCTGTTGTTTTAAATGTTTGATGCTCCTGCCAATAATCTTGCCATTTTTTTTCAATATCTTTGTGATTAAAATTCATACATATCTCCTTTATTAGTGATTTGATTGACAATAAAAAGCCCTATATGACTAATATAGCCATATAGGGTAATTATCTATAATTACGGTACCACCTATTTATACTCATCATGCCGATAACGGTAGCGATCCGACTTTTTCTACATATCAAAAAAGTAACTTATAGGCGAGTTCAAACCGTTTCTTTGTGCTCTTCCACCAACCGAACACTCTCTATCAAAGACGACGTTCTACTACTCCTAATCATCGTTTATCAATCATTTTGTTACATTTTAAGATGAATTACAAAAAATGTCAATTATTTCACTTTTAATGTTTGATTTACATAAATTAAATCAGATGTCAAATGATTTAATGCTTTTAAAGCTTCAACAGTTGTCCCATTATTTTTTGCAATACGGTACAATGTGTCACCTGCTTTGACTTTATGTGTAACACCTATTTCTTGAGTCACATGTGTTGTTGTAGATTGACCAGATAATGTCAACACTTGTCCTACACGAATTAACGCAGAATTTAAGCCATTTAAACGCATTAGTTCTGATACTGTTAATCCATTATTTTTCGCAATACGATATAATGTATCACCTTTTTGTACAGTATGTGTAGATTGTGATGACACAGATTTTACAGATTGTTCTACTTTAGTTTCTACTTGTTGTGGTGCACTCTCAACAACAGGTTTAACTGTTTCTGGCTGGGACACTTTTGGTTGGCTTTCAACAACTTGTTTTGGTGCTTGTGATGCGGATAAGCGTAACACTTGGTTTACATAAATTAAATGACTTGATAATCCATTTGCCTCTTTAAGTGCTTCAACAGTTGTACCATTATTTTTTGCAATGCGGTATAATGTATCACCTGCTTTAACTGTATATGTTCCACTATTTACTGTTGTTACAACCTCTGGTTTTGTTACTGTATTTTCTTGTTTGACAACTTCTTTTACAACTGGAGTAGTTGGTTCAGATACTTGACCTGCCACTTTTAATATTTGTCCCACATAAATAGTGTCTGACGTTAAATTGTTTATTGCTTTTAATGTTGCTAGGTCCATACCATATCGACGACAAATCGCCAATAATGTATCGCCTTTTTGAACCACATATTGACCGTTTGCTGAAATATTTGCCAATACATTAACAGAATTTGATGTAGACACTGGTACAGTTATTTGACTATCGTATCGTGTTAATCCGTATGTTGCGATAATACTATTTAGTTTTGCCGCGTATTTTGTATCTGTTGCATATCGTCCAGTTAACCATTTTGTTGCATCTTGATAAGAATTTGTACGGCTTTTCCATGCACCAGCATAAAATTGACTATTGCCCATTGCACCTGTTCTTAATAATTGAGCGTAATTTTGTAAAGATTCGTAATAAGATGGGTATTTTCTAAAACCAGCATTGATTTGGTACAATTCACCTTTTCCATTATCTTCCATTGTCTTCATTACAACAGATTGTCCATTATAGTGACCTTTAATACCAAATAAATTATAATTTGGTGCCGTAGCTAATCGACTTGTTCCCCAATTACTTTCTAAAATCGCTTGAGCAATCATCACAGAAGCATATAAATCATTTTCTCTAGCAATTTGTTGGGCGTATTGTCCAATAGCATTGATAAAATTTTGTTGTGCTGATTCTGCATGTGCTGTCTGTACACTCGTAATGGCAATACTTGATACCGCAAGTGTTGCCCCTACAGTTGCAGATGCTTGTTTTAATTTACTATTTTTCAACTTTTGTTGTTCATATAAACGCTTTGTTTGTCTTCTTAATAATTTCATGAATAATTCCCTCTCCAAATCTGATTACTTTTGATTATAGAGTATAAAAACCAGTTTTAAAAGAGGGCATGACACAGTGTTGTTTTGATTTAAAATATGTAATCTTTGTGTAATAATATGAATGAAACGGAAATATATTATATAAATAAAAAGGAGTGATTATTTTGTTAGACTCGGCACAACGTTTTAGCCATACCCTACTAACTCAATATGTTAAACCAAATGACTTTGTGATTGATGCCACTATGGGAAATGGACATGATACATTATTTTTAGCGCAACTTGTGGGTAAACAAGGAAAAGTGATTGCTTTAGATATTCAAGAACAAGCATTACAAAATACAACACAATTACTACAAGAACATAGTGCCTTAGATCAATGCGAATTACATTTATTAAATCACGCAAATATCTATCAAGTTTTAAACAATAATATGTCTATTTCAGCCGCTATTTTTAATCTAGGCTATTTACCAAATGCTGATAAAACTATTATTACAAATGGAGATACAACACTTCAATCTATCAAACAGATACTTCCACATTTACAAAAAAATGGACTTATCATTTTAGTTTTATACGATGGACATACAGGAGGACTAGAAGAAAAAGAAAGTGTGATAAATTATACTTCTTCACTCCCACAAAAAGAATATCACGTATTACACTATCACTTTTTAAACCAACAAAACAACCCACCACAGCTTATTGCGATACAAAAGCGTTAATATAAAAGGCTTGAAAGTCATAAGAATGTGACTTTCAAGCCTTTTTAAACATGATATCTTAAATAGCTACTTCAGGTTGCTCATTTGTTAAAACAGCAATATCGCCTTGTTTACCAAAATATTCTTGCAATAAATCGTTTAAAGTATGAATAGCTTCGTGACAACGTTTTGCTTGATGTTCATTGATTGCTTCCATCACAAAAACAGCGTCTTTTGTTTCTTCTGTTAACATCGTTCTTTGTGCTTCACGCCAGTTTAAACTACGGCATACGGCACCCTCATTGTCATAGTAAATCAATTCTTCTGGTAAAGCAGGAGAGTCTTCTTCGGCACCTAAAGGAAAGAATGGTTCGCCACCTTTTGCTTGTCCTAAATGTAAATCACCTTGAATACGGGCAATATCTTCTCCGCCACAAGGGACACCATAAGATAAAGATACACTATTATATAAATCAACTAGTGGGTTAATTGGTGTAAATTCTCTATCTTGACTAACACGTTTTAAAAGAGCCTCAATAGAACTTCTTGCACCTTTTTTTGTTTTAAAAGTGGCAAATGCTTCACGCCATTCTTTTATAACCTCATTTTGTGTAAATGTATCTTCTGTTAAAAATTGTTTTGCTGAAACAGTTGCACTATCTAATTTATTTTTGAAAAAGTCATATTTATCTTCTTTAGCATGATTGTCAATGCCTTTTAGACTTAATACAAATAAACTTCCATTAGGGAAAAGATTAAAAAATTCTTTATCAACAATAACATTCATATACTATTTCTCCTTTTATTTATAAAATAAAGCCAAGCGAAACAATTATCGCTTGGTTTTATTGATTATTTTTCAATAGCACTATCCACGATAACAGCCATTGCTTTTTTCATTTTAATGTCGTGTGTTAACATTTCTGCATTTAACACGTTACGAACAGCATCAATTTCCATACCGTATGTTGCTGCTAATTCTTCGATTTCTTTGTTCATATCATCTTCAGTTGCATCTAAGTTTTCAACTTCTGCTACTTTTTCTAATACTAAGTTTGTTTTCACTTGAACATCCGCATCTTTTTCCATTTGTTTATGTAAATCTGCACGAGTTGTTCCAGTTAATTGATAGTATAATTCTTCTGAAATACCTTGACGTTTCATATTGTTTAAGAAGAAGTCCATTTGACGATGCACTTCTGCGTGTACCATTTCTTCAGGTAATTCAACGATTTCTGCATTGTCAACAGCTTGACGTAATGCTGCATCTTCTACAGCTGTTTGTGCTGCTTCATCTTTTGCTTTTTGTAATGATTCTTGTAATTTATCTTTTAATTCTGCTAATGTTTCAACAGAATCATCAACATCTTTAGCAAACTCATCATCTAAAGCTGGTAATTCTTTTGATTTTACTTCTTTTACAGTTACTTTAAATGTTGCTGGTTGACCTTTTAAGTCTTCTGCGTGATATTCTTCTGGGAATGTCACATTAACTTCTACGTCATCTCCTGCTGATGTACCAACTAATTGATCTTCAAAACCTGGAATGAATGAGTTTGAACCTAATTCTAATGAATGGTTTTCACCTTTTCCACCTGCAAATGCAACACCGTCTTTAAAGCCTTCAAAGTCAATCACAACTGTATCGCCATTTTCTGCTTTACCTTCTTTAACAGATAATTCAGCAAATTGTTCTTGTTTTTTAGCTAATTCATTTTCAACATCTTCAACAGTTACTGTACGATCTTGTTTTTCAACTGTTAAGCCTTTGTAATCACCTAATTTTACTTCAGGTTTTACAACAACTTCTGCTTCAATAACCCAATCTTGTCCTTTTTCAATAGATTTTACATTGATTTTTGGTTGAGCTACTGGGAATAATGCTAATTCTTCAATAGCATTATCATATGCATCTGGTAATAAAATATTTAATGCATCTTCATATAATGCTTCTTCACCAAATTGTTTGTTGAAAATTGTACGTGGCACTTTACCTTTACGGAATCCTGCAACGTTTAATTTTGGTTGAACACGTTTGAACGCTTTATCCAATCCTTCTTTGATTTTATCTTGAGAAATCTCAAATGTTAGCACACCATTATTTGTGCCTGTTTTTTCCCATTTTGCTGTCATGTTTCTTCCTCCACAAAATATTTCAATACTTTTTTATATTACACTAAAATAGCGTTAAAGTAAATTAGTTTCTTTGTCTGTCTTTGTTTTTGTTTACATCATATATTTTAATTCTTCCAAAATAGTATTATTTTTTAATTTGATATGTGTTCCTTTCATCCCTAAAGACTGAGCTTCTAATAAACCTGCTGATTCTAATTTTCTTAACGCGTTTACGATAACAGATCTCGTAATATTATAATCAGTTGCAATTTTAGATGCTGTGATGCGTACTTCTAAAGTTGAAATGGTACTGAATATACAACGAATTGCTTCCTTTTCACTATACGAAAGACTGCTTATCGCTAAAGAAATTCTCTCTTTCTCTCTAATTTCTTCTTGTTCTTTGTGGTTAATATAGTATAACAATTCTAATCCAACTACCGTTGCACTGTACTCTGCTAAAATTAGATCACTCGTTTCAAACAATTTTCCAATTCGTGCCAAACTAAGATTTCCAAGTCTTTTTCCTGATACAAAAATTGGAATAATGGTCGTCACACCATTACCAAAAATATCCTTATTCTCAACGGGAAAAGCTGTATACGACTCGTCAACTGTGATATTTTCATATGTTTTTGTAATCTTATTTAATTCTTGAATGTAAAAATCAGGAAACTGTCTTTGTTCTAAATAAGCTGTAAAACGTGGGCTATCCATTGTATAAAGTTCATCATAACCTAATATAATACCGTTATTATCCACGATATAAATATTTGAGTCTGTAATACCTGATAAAATTTTAGCCACTCGTTTGAAAGGTAAATCTTTATACGTTTGTGCTATATTTTCGATGTCACTGAAATCACGGTCTGTTTGAAGTAATGTCATCAATTCTCTTAATTTACTTAAAACTTGTTCCACTATCATTCCCCCAACCATTCATTATAAAATATAATGTTTTAATTTATCATCATGTGAAATAACGCCAACTTTTTCTTCAACGTATGCTTGTGTAATGGTAATCGTACCTCCAGGCATATCTGGTGCTTCAAATAGTAAATCTTCTAATAATTTTTCTAAAATAGTATGTAAACGTCTAGCACCAATATTATCCGTTTCATCATTTAATTGATACGCAATCTCTGCCATTTTAGCAATCGCTTCTTGCGTAAAAATCAATTCAATATTTTCTGTTTCTAATAATGCTGTATATTGTTTCAACAATGAATTGTTTGGTTCTTTTAAAATACGTTCAAAATCTTCCTGTGTTAAGTCAACAAGCTCAACACGTATAGGAAAACGTCCTTGTAACTCCGGAATTAAATCCGTTGGTTTTGCCACATGAAAAGCTCCAGATGCAATGAATAAAATATGATCTGTTTTGATAGGACCATATTTAGTCATCACCTGACTTCCTTCAACGATTGGTAAAATATCTCTTTGAACACCTTCTCTTGATACTTGTCCACCATTATCTGATTTTGATGTAATTTTATCGATCTCATCAATAAAAATAATACCTGAAGACTCCGCTAATTTTAATGCTTCTGACTGAATATCATCTTTATTGACCAACTCTTCACTAACTTCTTGAATAAGCAATTCTTTTGCTTCTAAAACCGTTACGGTACGTGTGATTTTCTTACGCGGTGTCATAGAACCAATCATCGACTGCATTGCAGATAGTTGTTCCATAGCAGGCCCGCCACCATAAACTTCTTTTTCACGTTCTAATAATTTTATAGTCACTTCTTTACTATCCAATAAACCATCTTGGATTTGTTTTTCTAACACACGTCTATCTGCTGCAATTTCTGGTGTCACTTCTTCCACTTCTTCATGGTTCGGTATTCCTAATCCTTGGAACATATTTTGAAGAGCACTTAAATCAGAAGATTGTTGTTTCTTTTTGAAAATTCCTGGTTTTAACGCAGCAGCAATACGTTTAATGGCTTCTTTTTCTGCTTTTTGGTAAATACCTTTTTTCTTTTCTTTATCAACTAATTGAATAGCCGCATCTACTAAGTCACGAACCATTGACTCTACATCACGTCCAACATAACCTACTTCTGTAAACTTTGTTGCTTCTACTTTAATAAATGGTGCTTTTACCAATGTTGCTAATCGTCTTGCAATTTCTGTTTTTCCAACACCAGTAGAACCAATCATCATTAAATTTTTGGGTGTCACATCACGTTGCATATCCGCAGATAATTGCAAACGTCTATATCTATTTCTTAATGCAACAGCAACCGCTTTTTTAGCATTATCTTGTCCAATAATATATTTGTCTAATTCTTTAACAATTTCACGGGGTGTTTTTCCCAATGCTTTTACCATTAAGCATTCAACTCCTCTACAATAATATTGTCATTTGTAAATACATCAATTTCTGATGCAATTTTCAAACTTTCATAAGCGATTTGCCCAGCTGAAAGTGTATTGTCCGTTCTCATAAGACCTCTTGCTGCAGCAAGTGCATAATTTCCTCCAGACCCAATCGTTAAAATACCGTCATCAGGTTCAATGACTTCACCTGTACCAGATACCAATAACATTTGTTTATCATTCATCACAATCAATAACGCTTCTAATTTTTGAAGCATACGATCACTACGCCATGATTTTGCTAGCTCAATAGCTGCTCTTTGTAAATTTCCTTTATATTGTTCTAATTTTTCTTCAAATTTTTCTTCTAATGTAATAGCATCTGCAACAGAGCCAGCAAATCCTACAACAACTTTATCTTGATACAAACGACGAATTTTTTTTGCACTGCCTTTCATGATGACACTTTGACCCATTGTCACTTGACCATCTCCAGCCATTGCAAATTGTCCATTTTTACTTACTGCACAAATTGTTGTCATATTATTCTCCTTTATCTTTTCTTTTTGCACGAGGATGAAATTGTTGATAATTTCGATACAAACTTTCTTTTGTAACATGTGTATAAACTTCTGTTGCTTTTAAACTATCATGTCCTAATAACTCTTGAATAGTACGTATATCTGCCCCATTATTTAATAAATGTGTTGCAAATGTATGCCGTAACATATGAGGATGTATATTAAAAGTCAAGCTACCTTTTTTAATGATTTGATTTAAAATATAAGATACACCAGCAGGTGTCAAAGGTTCTCCTAAATGATTTACAAATAACACATCATGTTTTTGTCTTTGCATCAGTGCAGGACGTCCTTTTTCCAAATAATCTTGCAATGTATCTTCTGCCCACTCTCCAAAAGGAACGTAACGCATTTTTCCACCTTTACCAAGAATAAAAATAAGTTTTGCACGAAAATCGACATCTTTTAATGTAACAGAAACACATTCACTCACACGTAATCCACAACTATATAATAGTTCTACCAATGCCATATTACGATAATCAAGTGGTTCAGTTCCTTTTGTCGCCTCGATAATTTTTTCCATTTCAGGTTCATAATAAAATTTTGGCAAGCGTTTTTCTCTTTTTTTATAGGTAACATATACAAATGGATTTTCTTCAACATAGTCTAAACTTAATAGATATTGATAAAAAACACGTAAACTCGATAATAAGCGAGAAATACTATTTTTACTATACTCTTGCTCAGTCAAATACGCTAAATAGTACTTAGCATCTCTAATCGTTACATTTAGTATATCTGACTCTTTGACTTGCTTTAAAAAAGAAACAAATTTTTCAATATCACGTCTATATGCTTGAATTGTCGCAAGGGAATATCTTTTTTCACGCTGTAACATGTCTAAAAAATCCACAATATACTGCTCCATTAAATCGCCTCCAAAGACCATTATATCTTAATTAGTTAGAATTTTCAAAATTGTTGCATTTTTTTGTACAATTCTGACATATTATACTAAAACGAGGCAAACCACCAATTTGATAGTGTGGTTCGCCTCGTCATTTTCACTCTATAATACTAATATAAGTGAATACAGTTATCATACTGTTCAGGTTGACTTCTATGTGAAATATGAATAATTGTTTGATGAGATAAAGACAGTAAATACTGTTCTATCTCTTTGGAAGATTGCTCATCCATTGCACTTAATGATTCATCTAAAATTAAAATAGGTTTCTTTTGACAGAGTGCTCTTATCAATGCGATTTTTTGTTGTTGACCCCCAGACAATGTACTCTTTTGGTCGAAACGTTCATCTAAACTATCTAGTGTTGGAAAACGGTCTTTTAATCTAAAAATGTCTAGTAAAGAAAGCACGTATTCACTGTCATAACATTGATATAAAGTGATATTATGTAAAATGGTATCGTGAAACATCATTGGTTTTTGTGGTACATAAGCAAAGAAAGATTGTACTTTTTGATAACTCATATTTTGGATTGAAATATTATCTATCAAAATATCTCCTTGTGTATACTCTTTATTTTTCGTTAATAACTCTATCAATGTCGTCTTACCACTACCATTTTTTCCAGTTATAAGATAGTGTTTTCCTTTATCAAATTGAAGTATTTGTTTAGAAAAATCAAGAAGTTTTGTATCATTTAGTTGATACTGTAAATCATGACAAATGATATGATGAAAATCTGATTGTATATTTAAGTTATCTTCATATATCTCTGTTTTCAGAAATGTTTGTTGAATATCTTGTGAAGATTTAATATCAGATAATGAAGATGCGATTAAATTGATAGGATGTACTAACTCTGTTGAAATGGAATAAATTGCCACAATAGTACCAACAGTAATGGCACCACTTAAAACTTGGTACCCTCCTATCCATAAAATCATGATTGTTGTTGCATAAAAAGAAAAACCAATCAGCACATTTCCCATACTACCAATACGTGTTTTGGCATCAATATCTTGACTAATCGCATGATATTTTTTGAATAACTTTTCTTTAAAATGAGCTAGAGAAAAACTATTCTTTATAATAACGACTCCTTCAATAATATCTGATAATTGCACTGTATACTCCGACTTTGTTTTAGAAATAACACTTTGCAATCTTGATAAATGACTTTTCAATACATACGGAATAATAATCGGTAAAAGCGATAATGTTAGTATAAATAATGCCGTCATAAAATCTAATGAAAAAATAGCAATAACCGCAAATAAAAACGACATTAAACCATGCCACAACGATATTTGAGCCTCATAATACAGTTCTTTGATCATTTCAATATCGTTAGAAATGGTTGATATATAGTCACTTCCTAAAGTGTCATGTGGTAAATGTAATAATTGATAAATGGCTTTTTCGTGTAAGTATTCTCCCATACTATTGATGTATTTTTGACGAAAGAGCTGTTGCCCATATTCTGCTATCAATAAAATTAACGTAGCTCCAACCAATAAAATCACGAAATGATAAAATTGAGATATATTGTGTTCGAGCAGTGTATCTACAATAAATTTGGTTAATACACTAAAACAAATATTCATCAATGCTACGAAGAATAGACACACTAAACTAAGATAAAAATACTTATTTTTGAATGGCACGATATATCACCTCACAAATATTTTTTGTGCTTAAACCTACACTATTTAATTCTTTTTCCCATGATATGATACATTCTACATCAGAATTAGTCTTTTTCTTTAAAAGAATATCCTGAAAATTTTTATAAGAATATTGAGTAAAATACTTATCAGGAAAAAATGAACATGGCTTGATAAAACCTTGTTCAGTAATTGTCCATTCTGTTAAACCTGCTCCACAACTTAAGCCTGTTTCAGAAAGATTTTTCAATATTTTTTTAGAACTATTTTCTTCCCATAAAGCTATAGATATATATTTTGAATACTTATGTTGTAATTCCAACATTTTTTGAGACAAAATTTTGTATTCTTTATTTGACAAATACCATTCATTTTCTATTCATATTTTTTTACTAGTCAATATATCATCTTTTGTATTCATAAATTTTCCTCCTATATGATAATCCTTATTCTCAACTAACACAAAGTGAATAATCACTGTTTATGTTCATAAAATAAATCTTTAAAATTGATATATCAATCTGTTAATAACGTAAAGTGTGATATTATATGACATCCAATCACCTGGAGGGACGACATGTACATCACACAAAAAAGAAGATGCCAAGAAACATCTTCCTTTCAATCTTATTCAACTGTTCCGAAAACAAGTAATTGGGTTAATTCTTCTGATGATATATTTCCAAAGTATTTTTTCACGTCAATCGTATCAAATACATTTTGAACATGTTCCTTATCAAATTTAGTTCCACGTAATGCTGCTTCTACATCTACAATGTCACCTAAACCAAAGAAATCACCAAAAATTTTAATGTCATCAATGTGTCCATTTGATACATTTAATTTAAATTCGACTAATCCAAATGGGAATTTATGATGACAAGCCATTGAAAATTGTGGAGAATGTCCATAATTCCAGTCCCAATTTCCAAATCGTTCATCACGAATTTTATAAACACCTTCCCAGTCTTTATCTGTTAGATGGTATTCTTTTACGTCGTCACGTGATGATACCCCAAAAATTTCTAATAATAAACTGTCACGAAATTCTTGAGTTGTCATATTTTGATATTGTGCTGATACATAAGGTTTAATGTTTGTAACACGTGAACGAACAGATTTAATACCTTTAGATTCAATTTTTTCTTTTCTTGGTTTTAATGCTTTTGTGACAGCATCTAAATCAGCATCAAACAAAATTGTACCATGAGCTGTCATACGGCCATTTTTAGCGTACATAGCATTTCCAGAAAATTTCTTTCCGTCAATCAATAAATCATTTCTACCTTGTAACTCTGCACCTGCAACACCCATTTTATGAAGGGCGTCAATAACAGGTTTTGTAAATTTGCCAAAATCTCTAAAAGAGCCATCATCATCTTTAATAAAACAAAAAGAAAAATTACCTAAATCATGATAAACAGCTCCTCCACCGGACATACGACGAACGACGTGAATACCTTTTTCATCAATATACGACTGATTAACTTCTTCAGCTGTATTTTGATTACGCCCAATAATAATAGACGGTTCATTGATATAAAATAATAAAATCGGTTCATCTACTAACTTATTTTCTACTAAATATGTTTCTAAAGCAATATTGACACGTGGATCTGTAATCTCTTTATTATCTACAAAATACATGACATATCCTCCTTTAAATTTCGTATGTATCAAAATCTTTTGCTAAATAAACCGGAATATGTTCAACCATTTCTTCTGCTTGTTGTTTTAAAACGCTTTGATAATTCACAGGTAAATGCGTTAAAACTAATTGCTTAACATTCGCTAAATCTGCAATCTTTCCGACTTCTCCTGCTGTCATATGCACGGTACTATTTTCTGAACCATTCATAAACATTGCATCTGCAAGTAATAAATCTGCATCTTTTGCAAAAGTAATAAAGTCTGCTAAATACCCAGAATCTGCTGTAAAAACAAATACTTTTTTAGTGTTTTTATCTTCAACCCTTATCCCATAACACACAACTGGATGAATGGTTTTTAAAAATGTTATTTTAAAAGGACCTACTCTTAAAATTTCCTCTGGATTATAAACAATTCCCTCACTCACATTTTGCATCGTCAATTTAGAAAATTCTTCTGAATGCTGATGTCCATAAATTTTTAATATTTTTTTGGGCAAACGTTCTAGTGCAGGCTTTAACTGATAAGCATATTGCAACACACCTAAGTCTGCAATATGATCTGCATGGTAATGCGTAATCAGCAATGCATCAATATCTGTCGGTTCCATAATAGAAGCAAGATGTTGAAAAGCGCCACTTCCAATGTCGACAAGTAATTTAAATCCGTCTGCCTCTAATAAATAAGACGATGTTGCTTGTGTCGGTGTTGGATAGGCTCCCATACAACCTAAAATGGTTAATTTCATAGCAACCTCCTAAAATAGACTTAACAAAAGCACATATAATGTATATAAACTTGATAAATAATTTTTACTTTTTCCAGTATTTAAATAATGTTTATTTTTAAACATAAATTGTATAAATAATCCAACAATACCAACTAGTAAAACATCAAATAATATATTCGTTAATGCTACTCTTCCTATTGCAAAAGGAAATACAGCCATACCAATAAGCCCTGCAATAGATAAATAACGTAATAAATTTTTTGGTAAAGCAACCATTCCATATTTAACAATGTCTAGTTTCTCTGATTCTGCGTAATATACTAAAAGTCCACTCACAAGAGGTAAAATGGCTACAAATAAATTCATAGTAATTAAATTTACTTGAATAAATGAAGCTAAAATCGTTACGACCAATCCTTTTAAAAAGACTTGTAATATGATGTAATAAATCGTACCTTTTAACTTGAACGGTGCATACATCAAATGCGTACTTACAACGTATAAAAATGCAAGTATTGTAAAAATAATATTCGTTATATAATACAGTAATACTAAAAAAATAAGAATAATTAGCTCAAACATATATAAGGGTTGCCATTTTACATAGCCACGCTTAGATACATTGATAAATAAATATTGCTCAATAAATTGCATCATTAACATAAAGAAATAAAAAACAATAGCTCCCACTAAATTCAAAGGATTACCTTTAGAACCAAATGATGTTCCAAATAAAATCAATGTTAATGGCATAATAAACAATTTTATAACTGGATGACTTGCAAAATATTTAAGTTGCTTTATAAATGTATTTAAATCCATATCATTACCCTAACCTTTATAAAATATGAATACAACATGTACCCAAATTACATTATATGAGAAAACCCTTAATATATCAAGTTTTCTACTTTTAGACACAAAAATAAACACAAATAACTATAAATAGGGGGACCTATTTATAGTTATTTGTTATTTCATTCTAACGACTTCTACTTTGTATCCGTCTGGATCAATAATAAAATAATAAGATGGTGGTATACCTGGTAATCCTTTTAAATCTGTTACATTATAGCCAGCATTTTTTTGTTGTTCATGTAGTGCTTCAAGATCTTCTACAGCAATCGCAATATGACCATATCCTGTCCCCAACTCATACGCACCATGTCCATAATTATAAGTTAATTCTAATTCATAATCACTTTCAGGCAATGTTAAATAAGCTAGTGTAAATTGATTTTCTGGAAAATCTCTTAATCGAGACACTTTAAAATCAAATGCTTCTGTATAAAATTTAATAGATTCTTCTAAATTTTTGACGCGATAGCACGTATGTACCATTTGTTGTTTCATTTATATTATCCCTCACAATATTAATTGATAAAATATTTTTTTGTCACATCTAAAGCGTTTGATTCAATAATAAGATTTGCGTGTTCATTTAAAAATACTTGTGATACTTTTGCCATTTCTCCATATTCTAATGCTATGTGCAACACATGTTGACGCTCATTTGCTGTTGAACATGTTATAGCCCAATAATATTCTCCATTATAATCATATAAATGATTTTCTAAATGTTCCACTTTTATATATTTGGCAAAAGAAACAAAATCAGCAATTTTTTCAAATACAAAAACAAGTGATTTAGTAGATTCTTTTTTTAATTCTTCTTTTTCAAATAGTTGTTTTTGAGATATTGCTTTTTCTTTTTTCTCTTCATTTGATTCTTGTTCTAAATATTGAATCATTTTATCAAGCGGGTTATTACTATCAAAATCAATATCTTGAATAGATGCTTTTAAGTGCTCTTTAAAATTATCGACCATTCCTTTTGTAATATATAAGTCAAAACCGTCTCTTTTAGGCACTACTTGAAATGTCACAGAATCAATACCTTCAAATTCATGACGCATACCAACTTCATCCAAAATGCTATAAAAGAATGTTTCAACTTTCTTTTGACTTCCTAATAAGTCAAAAAATGTAATACCTCGTTCTTCTAAATCAGACTTAGCAATCATCACTTTTATTGTATTTTCATTTATGTGTTCCATTTTCATTCGTATCACCTCTTTTATATAAATTATAATGAATATTTTATAACAATTTCATTATTTGTAAAGTAAGATATATCTATTGTTTAAACATTATTTCTTGATAGACATCATCTTTTTCAAAAAGTGCCACAACATACGGGCATGTTGGAATAATTTTTAACTGTTCTTCCTTAGCGTATGCAACAACTGTATCTACCAATTTTTTAGCAATGCCTTGTCCTCTTAATGTTTCTGATACATATGTATGATTAACATCAATCACATTATCTTTCACAAAAGCATATGTTATTTCTCCTAATAACTGTCCGTCAACTTCATAAACAAAACTATTTCCTTTTTTTACAAATTCCATTATAAATCCTCCAATACTTTCTCTTTTTACAAATGGGGCATGTTCTATACCTTGTCGTATAAATAGTATAACATTTTATACACACTTTTTGATGAAATATGCTCTTTTTATTTCTTTTATATAAAAGAAATACATATATACAAAAAATGACTAATCCTATAAATATCATCTTCTATCTTCCATTTCCTTTTTATAGTCAAGTACTCGTTGCTGACAATCTTCTGCTTGTATGATGTCTTGAATCATATTAATAAAATTGTTTAATGGTTCCTCTTTAAAAAATTGACTATTTTTTAAACAATCTAAAATTAATTTTTTAAAATTGTATGTATTCTCTTTTCCAATCAATCTGATACCAATAAAGGCAATACATTCTTTATCTTGATGATACACAAATTGATTGATATTCCATAAAATAAAATGAGTATCTATATAGTCATGTTCTAATTGTTTTAATATAGTCACTACTTGAAAAAGAACATCAAAAAACATATATGTAGAAACACCTTGAGATAAATATGTTTTTAATGAAATACAGTTTACATATTCTCCAGTATATTCTTTTTGTGACAGTTGGTTCATAGATAAAACTGGGGCAGCTGTTGAAAAGAAAACATATTCTTCAAGAGGTTCTAATATTAGTGTTAGATATACTCGATTTTGTTTTTCAGTTATTTTAAAAGTAGCCATCTAATTTCCTCCATAGTGTTAAACGCTCTATTATAGTATGATTATGATGTTGTATATATTGATACATTTCTTCGCTTAATCCATGATAATCAATAACGAGTATTTTTTTGTATTTTCTTAGACAATATTTAAAATAAGGCACAATACTAACAGCATGCTTTTGTAAAGAAAAACACTGTGGTAACTTTTCTTTAACAATACCAGCTGTATAGTCTACCACACTTTGATTATCATAAAAGGTTAAAACAAGATGTTTACGATAAATAATAAATATTTTTTCGTACACACTGGCAAATGCAAAACGATATCTATAATCGTTTTGTACAATGTAGTGTTCATGAAAGTCATCTATCTTATCTTTATTGGTACATTCCGTACATAGCCATTGTTTTTTATTTTGTGAAAAAGAAAAGATATCTATTTTCTCGTATATTCTTTTTTGACATATAAGACACAACATTATAAAATCAATCCTCTCTTCTTTGCGAGTTTATTCATATGTTTTATCTCTTTTATCGCTTTTTTTAAATATCGTGATGCACCATTATGTAAAAAATATACAAGACCACTTGGTGCATCAACTGTTCGTCCAACTCTACCGGCAATTTGCACAAGACTAGCTGTTGTGAATATTGGTTGGTGTGCATCTACAACAATGACATGAATATGTTTAAAGGTCACACCTCGTTCTAAAATGGTTGTGGTCAACAAACAGTCGTATTGATTGTCACGCATGGATTGGATTTTTTCATAGCGATGACTGTCTTGTGCATGTACGGATGCAATAGCTAAATTGGGATATGCTTTTTTTAACTGTTTTTCTAAAACATGCATATCGTCAATATTGGGCAAAAAGACGAGAAATGGTTGATTTTTATTTATAAATTGATGCAAAATAGAAAACAATACTTTAGGTTTTTTCTTCCAAAATCCAATATACATACTTTTTGGCACAACAAGTGGGTGCTTATGATACCTTGCGGGTAATGTCACGCAAGATAAGGTTCCTTTTTTTATTTTTTTAAGTTGTTCTTTACTAGGTGTTGCTGTTAACAAAATTAAACTACTTTTTTCTTTTAATACTTTCTCAATACGATTGGTTAATATAGGATTATTGCTAAAAGGAAATGAATCTACTTCATCAATAAACAATAAATCAAACGCATGTTTAAATCGCAATAATTGATGTGTGGTACAAATCACCAATTTGGTATAACGATAAGATTCGGTATTTTCTCCGTATAAAACAGCAATATTTTCATCAGGAAAAACTTTTTTTAAACGAAGAGATAATTCAATACATACATCTACTCTGGGTGCAGATAAACAAACTCTCCCACCCTCCTCAAGAATACGATGAATACTGTTATAAATCATTTCTGTTTTTCCCGCACCTGTTACAGCATAGACGAGTAATTGTTCATTGGATAGTGCTGCTTGCTCAATACGTTTAGATAGTTTTTCTTGTTCATTGGACAAGGTACCCTTAAAATCAAAGACAACATGTCTATGTTTATTTTTTGGTTCTGGATAAGAAACAAGATAGTCGCACTCTTTTAATAGACCTAAATTTATACAAGAAACACAATAACCACAAAATTGCAGACATGTTGAACAAGGTGTTTGATACTTAATAGGCATATCACAGCGACAGCATTTTCGATTAGACACAGCTGGTATACAAATAAAAGACTTGAATTGAGATAAATCTTTCTTTTTTATAACTATCTCACGTCCATAAGCATTTTCTTTCATATTTATCACCTATTGATAATATATGCCATTTATGACAAAATCTTTGTTCTACAATAAAAAAAGTCGATACTTTTATGTATTTTATCATTATCAATAGTAGAAAAAACAGGTAGTGAATGGTATTAGTCATTCACTACCTGTTTTACCGATAGCATTTATTAAAAAATAGAATAACGTTGTCTAGCTATTCTTCTATTACATTGATATATATAAAGACAGAGTGTTAATATTATCCAAATAGATAGATTGATAACAATACTTATTACATCTAACTGATTGGTATAAATCATATTTGTAATAGTACTAAAAGGAAGTACATTACTACATAATTGCCATAAAGGTGGATAAGTCGATACAGCACCAACAGATCCTCCTAAAAGCACAATCATACTCGCAACTATATTTGTCCAAAAATATGGATTGTGATATGTCCAAGATAAACAGCTTGCAAATAAACCAAGCACAATACCCGAAACAATACAAAAAGGTGCCAATATTAAAATATAGTATAGAGAAACAATATTTAAACTAGCAAATAATACACCATTTATCACTGCTAATAAATATGCTCCAAAAAAACAAATCAGAAATTGATTTCCCCAATAATAAAAAGAAAACGGGTGATGTACAATGACATATTTATCAATCCCTCTATTCATATTTCCAATAAAGAGTTTGGATACCATATATACAGCCATCGTCCCACTTGATAACACAATGGAAACCGTCATGATTTTAGATGATAATTGATAATTATAGTCTTGCATAATCAGTACCATTAAAAAGGCTTGGAACATTGGTATAATAATGAAGTGAAGCAAAAATGTTCGTAAATGATTAAAATAAGAAAGTGATGTAAGTACAATTTTCATAAGCTTCCCCCAAATTGACCGAATTGTTTTGCTTTTTTGATTAAATAATGAGTTGTATAAAAGCTAATACCAAGCATAATGACAATACTGACAAGGCATTTTAATAAATTGATCCCTGTTAATACTTCTTCTTTTAATAACCAACCAATAGGCATTGAAATTGGTATAATCCACTGCATAATTTGTTTTAAGGGCATAAATAATGTAGGAACAGTGAATAAACCTGATAGTAATAGTATCGGTAAAGAAATCAATTCTTCATAAATAATGGCATTCTTTGTTAAAACAAATACAGAAGCAATGCATAAATCTAAAACAGTTGCACCAAACCAAAGTAAGATTATGAATAATATATCAATTAAAGTAATAACTGGCAAAAATCCTAAAAAAATAGATAATAAAAAAGCAATAGGAAAACTTAATAATCCAAATAAAGCTGCTGGCATAACCAGTGCAACTAAGGAAATATAGTCATCTAGTGGATTATTGATTAAATACACGAATGTTCCTTGCCATTTTTGCATACCTACAACTCCTGCTGCTGTTGTTCCAGATGCCCATAATCCAAAAATTCCTGCTCTTAGCCAAGCAACTTGGTTAACTGTTTCATGTTGAGAATATGCTGCTAAATATTGAAATAAAATCAATGTTGTTGTGCTGGATAAAACCGTCATTAAAAAATAACTATTTTTGCTATACAGTTTTAAATGAAACATAACTAATGATAAAAAACGCATACTCTATCTCCTTTTTAACTGTTCAGCAATAGCTAAATAAGATTCTTCTAATGTTGCCGGTCTATCAATCTTAGTGAGATTAGATAAGCGAATGATGCTCTCCACTGTTCCTTCATGATAAATTTTACCTGCACCAATCAATAAAATACGATCTGATAAAAATTCAATTTCAGACATTGTATGACTTGTTAATAGAATAGCAATTTTCTCTGTTTTAGCAAGATGTTTAATCATTTCTCTTATTGTACGGGCAATTTCCACGTCCAATCCCGTTGTTGGTTCATCTAAAAGAATAATTTTAGGTTTGTTTAAAAGCGCTCTTGCAATATGCAATCGTTGCTTCATTCCTCTTGAAAATTCCCTTACTTTTTTATGTTCAACATCTTTTAATTCTACTAATGTTAATACTCTATTGATTTCATCTTGTACTTGTTTTCTAGCAACTTTCTTCAGATGTGCAAAAAATATTAAATTTTCTCTTGCCGATGCATGACCATAAAATCCTAATTCTCCACCTAATACAACTCCCATAGGAAAGTATTTTCGTGTTTTTTTCGTTAATGTTGTACCATCAATCAAAATAGAACCACTTGTTTGTTCTAAATATCCAGCTATCATTTGTACCAGTGTTGTTTTTCCTGCTCCATTAGGTCCTAAAAGTGCAACCACTTTTCCAGATTCTAATGTAAAAGAAATATCTTCTACAGCTACAAATGTCTCCTTTTTAGTTATAAATTCTTTCCTTAAATGTTGAATATTAATTTTAGTCATATATTCCCCTCTTACTATCACTTTGTTCTAACTTTACTAGTTCTTTCTCTAACTCTCTTACTTTCATCATATTATCTGTTTTATAATATAATACAATCAATAATTGATAGTCAAATACAATTGAATAAAATTCTCCCTCGTTTACATGATAAACTAAAGCTTGTTCTAAAATGGGAATGGCTCTTTTAAAATCTTTATTTAAAAAATAAAAATAGCCTAATGTACCTAATGCTTCTGAGATATAAACGGTAGCATATTTAGATACCATATCAACATTTAACTCTAAAAGATAAATGGCTCTTTTTAACTGCTCTTTTTTTAGAAAAATTTGTGCAAGATTTATATTTATTTGACTTAAATATCGAGCTACTTGATGTTTTTTATTATCAGATATATCTTTGGAATAAAGAAGTGCTTTTGATAATAATTGTGCATTTTTCATGATTAATTCAATATATAAACTTCCCCACATCTCTCGATGTGATTCGAGTAAGAAAAAAGCATATAAATTATTAACAAGTACGGTCATCATCAAATCATCTTGAATATTTGAGTGATTTTCAAGTACAATTTCATTTAAAATACTTTCAACTTTTTTAAAATTTCTAAATCTTTTTAATTCTGAAACAGCCATTCGATGTAATGCTGTCAAACGGTTTAGCGTTGATTTTGATACATTTATATTAGATGCTAGCTCAAATAATTGAAGACCTTTTTTATTATTTCTTGCGACTAACACTGTTCCAGAAAAAATACATAATGTGTAATCAGCGTATGCTACTATCTCATCAAATCTATTTAACACACTTATCTCAACAGCTTGATAATCACCTGTTAAAAAAATAACCATATCAATCCAATACGCATATTTTTGTATTGGAATGCATGCTAATTCTTCTACAAGTTCATGAGTAGTAGGTATCTTAATACAATTATCGTGACATACTGTTAACATCATTTTTTGAATACTTTTAAATTCTCTAACACCTAAATCATTTAAATAATAAGGTACAGATCGACGTGGCATGAATGATATATCATTATGTAACACAATAAGTTTAGCAAGACTTATTCTTTCTTTTAAATAAATAGGTATATTTTTCTGATTTAATTGATCTATATATTTACTAATTCTCATGCTAATCTCCATCAGTTTCATGTTCAGGAGCATGATGCCATCCTCTAAAATAAACATTTAATCTTTTTAAAACTTCATCATTCAATTCATAAAATAATTCTTCTAATTGATTTTCCTCCATAATTTCCCTCCTTTCTGTCTTCATGCTCCATTCTACAAAGTTTTTATTCTCTGTCTATAAAAAAAGCCATATTTCTTTTTATAGCTGACAAAATGATTTATTATCAATAATTTTTATATTATATACAGACAAAAAACGGTATATTCCTTCATAAAAGACTTTTTAAATCAATTTTGTTTATTCTATGATGAAATTTGTAAATATTTAGTATAAAACTAAAAAAGAAATGAAAAAATTAAATAAAATATTGTAAATGTCATTAACTCAATAATAAAAGATATTGATAGAAATAATCCACAGACACCTTTTGAGATAGAACTAAAAAAGACTTTATATCAACTTATTGCAAATGTTGATATAAAGTCTTTTTACTAAATTTTTATAATTTTTCGCTTGTTGTTGGTCCAAAAATCATACCCATTGATTTTTCACCTAGATGTGTACCAATAACTGCACCAAATTCTACAATATTGAACGTCACTTTCGGGAATTGTTTTTCTAGTTCTTCTTTCCATTCTTGGGCAACATCTAAACGATTAGCATGATGAATGGTTGCTGTAAAAGGTACATCGTATTGATTGACGTGATCTTGAAATAATTCTGTAATACGAGAAATACCTTTTTTAAATGTTCTTATTTTTTCTGTTGGAACGATTTTACCGTCAATCGTTAAAATAGGCTTAATGTTTAACATCGAACCAATAACAGCTGAACCTGTTGACAAGCGTCCGCCTTTTTGTAAATGCATTAAATCGTCCACTAAGAAAAATGCGTTTTGTGCTGCAATCATCATATTTAATTTTTCAATAATATTTTCTGGAGAAACATTTTCTCGTGCTAAACGAACCGCTTCTTTAACTAATTGCGCTTGAGCACCACAAGCACGTCTTGAGTCTACCGCATAAACAGTGAAGTTATCAAATTCTCCATTTAAACTTGCTACTGTTTGATACGTACCGCTAATTTCTGAAGATAAATGAATGGAAATGACTGCATCATAATCTTTGGACAATTTTTCAAATAGTGCCATTGTTTGTCCAACAGATGGTTGAGAAGATTTTGGTAATTCTTTTGCACCACGTACTAAATCATAAAATTCACTTGGTGTAATCTCTTCTCCTTCCATATACGTTTTGTCTTTAAATGCAATGGATAGAGGTAAAACATAGATATTTAACGCTTCTATTTCATCTTTCGTCAAATAGGCAACACTATCTGTAACAACTGCAATATTCATGTTATGTACACTCCTTCTTTGTATTTTGTAAAATAAGTCATTAAACAGCAATTGGTGCTGTTATTTTTGCATGTTTTTGATAATTTATCAATGTAATATCTTCTTTTTGAATATCAAATAAAGAAAGATCTGGTTTATGCAATAATAATTTAGGTAAAGAATATGGTGTGCGAGTTAATTGCTCTTTTACTTGTTCTAAATGGTTTAAATAAATATGTGCATCTCCAATTGTATGCACAAATTCACCAACTTCTAATCCTACTTCATTCGCAATTAAATGTGTCAATAAGGCATAGCTGGCAATATTAAATGGAATACCTAAAAAAGCATCTCCACTACGTTGGTATAACTGACAACTTAATTGATTGTTAACAACATAAAATTGGAACATCGTATGACATGGTGGTAAAGCCATACTAGGTACTTCTTCTGGATTCCAAGCAGATACGATGATACGTCTTGAATCTGGATTTGTTTTCAAAGTATCGATTACTTGCTGAATTTGATCAATTTCATTACCGTCTGTTGTTTTCCAATGTCGCCATTGAACACCATAAATATTTCCTAAACTACCATGTTTTTGTGCAAATATATCGTCTTCTAAAATTTGTTGACAGTACTTTTGCATTTCTTGTTGATAGAGAGCATTAAATGCCTCGTCTACTAAACAACGTCTACCAAAATCGGTCATATCAGGTCCTGTGTAATCTGGACTTTCCACATAACGTTTAAAGCCCCACTCATCCCAAATATGATTATTATTTTCTAATAAATACTTCAAATTATTATCGCCATGTAAAAACCATAACAATTCACTTTTAATTAAACCAAATGGAACAGATTTAGTCGTGACTATTGGAAAGCCTTCTTGTAAATTAAAACGCATTTGATAACCAAAAATACTTTTTGTGCCTGTTCCTGTTCTATCAGATTTTTCGACACCTTCATCTACTATTTTTTGTAAAAAATCTAAATATTGTTTCATAGTATCCTTTCTATCGTTTACAAGACTACTCTATCTTCTAAACCTTCTAAGCGTGTACGATCATGTTTGTAAAACTCAACATCAACAATGTTTCCGTCCACAGATACAATCGCATACGTTCTTTCTTTAATTGGACCTCTTGAATGATTAAAACTACCTGGGTTAATACATGCAACCCCTTCTTCATCTTCTACTTTCAAGATATGAGTATGACCATATAAGGCAATGCGACATTTATTTTCATAAGCAGCATTGGCTAATTGAGCACGTGTAAAGCTAACAACATGCATGTGACCATGTGCCACAAAAATATTTTCATCTCCTGCTTTGACAATTTGATAGTTATCGAATGGTGCATAAAAATCATTATTTCCTTTCACAACACTATCACATAAAGACCATACTTCATGATTTTCATTTAACTCTGAATCGCCACAATGAATGATATAATCTACTTTATCTCTATAATAACGTAATAATTCTAACATTTCTTCTTCGATACCATGACTATCACTAATCACTAAAATTTTCATGATAAAACCTCCTGAGGTAATATTGATAATAAGTGTTGAATGGCTTTTTTACGATGACTAATTTTATTTTTTTCTTCTGGTGTCATCTCAGCTGTTGTTTTGCCATATTCTTCTATATAAAATAATGGATCGTATCCAAACCCATTTTCGCCTTTTGGCACTGTTAAAATTTCTCCTCGCACATTTCCTGATGCGACAATAGATTGTTCATTCGGTCTTGCAAGAACCAAGGTGCAGTGAAATGTTGCTGTTCTTTGTTCTTTAGGAACACCTGCTAATTCTGACAATAATTTTGCATTATTGGCTGTATCACTTTTTGGCTCTCCGGCATATCTTGCTGAATAAACCCCTGGTTCACCATGCAAAGCATCCACCATTAGTCCAGAATCATCTGCAATGACCATAACATTTAGACGTTGTGCAATACTTTCTGCTTTTAAACGTGCATTTTCTTCAAAGGTTGTCCCCGTTTCTTCAATATCCTCAATATCTGGATAGTCTAAAAGCGTTTTGACAGAATAACCTTTTTCACCAAAAATTTGTTCAAACTCTCTAGCCTTTCCTTTATTTTTAGTGGCAATCAGTAAAACTTTTTCCATTTGTGTCACCTTCTGATACTTTTCTAAAGAGATAACCTCTACATCTAATTCGGGCATATTTAGCCATTGTTTTGCTACTTTTTCAAATTGTTCTTTATTTCCGGTTGTAAAGAAACGATGATGCTTTTCACCTTCATGTGTAGAAGCAATATCAAAATAATCCAACAACATACTCACATCCGTAATTGTTTCAACACCAGAATCAATGAGTGTGACGTGCTCACCCATAGCATTTTGTATATGCTCTTTTAAAAGCGGGTAATGGGTACAACCTAAAATAAGTGTGTCCAAATGATGCTCCTTTAAAGTGCTTAATGTCTCCAAAACCGTTTCTTGTGCATCTGTTGTGTTCATTTTGTTCTCTTCAACTAATCCAACAAATTTTGGACAGGGTAAATTAAACACATGAATAGATTGTTTTTTATTTTTTAATGTGCGTTCATACACACCGGATTGAATAGTACCTGTTGTTCCAATAACCCCAATTCGTTTATTTTTACTTTTAGAAATAGCTGCACGGCTGCCTGGGTCAATCACGCCAATAACCGGAATGGAGAGCTTCTGTTTTATCTCTGGCAATACGGCTGCTGTCGCTGTATTACAGGCAATGACAAGCAATTTAATATTTTTTTCTAGTAAAAAATGAACCATTTCCCAAGTGAATTGGCGTACTTCCTCTGGAGTACGAGGACCGTATGGACATCTAGCAGAATCACCTAAATAATAAATGGTTTCATTAGGTAGTTGATTTAAAGATTCTTTTACAACGGTTAATCCACCAACACCTGAATCAATGAAACCTATTGGTTGCTTATTCATCACTTTCCGTCTCCTCTAAACCATCTGCGATAAATTGTGCAAGCCATGCCATAATAGGTAATGCAACTGCAACAACTTGTAAAGCAGCTAGTATTTTTCCAATTTTTTTCATTTTTTTCACCCCAATTACAGTACATTATACAATATTTTTTTTTTTTTTGCTTATTTATTTACTTAAAAAATGATTTGCGTTTGTTGGTAGAGAAAATCTCGATATCTTTTTAATTGTGTTTACCATATTTTATTACAATAAAATATGAAAAGTTTTCTTTAGATAATGTCTTTAAACATATAATAATATTTCTTAAGGTTGGAATATTCTTTCTACCAATATCATTACAAAAAAGAGAGAACGTCCTCGCTCTCTCTTTTTATCTTTTATGACAGCATAAATTTATCGACGTTTTCCTTTACCACTACCACCAAGCAAGCTACCAAAAATACCTCTTGCCAATTCACGACCAACTGTTCTAACTGCTGTATTGATGAAAGAATCTGTTGCTTTATCAAAAACAGATTTAGGTTGACTTTTCGCCAGTTTTGCCTGTTCTTTTTCATAAGCAATTCGCTCTTTTTCAGCAGCTATTCTTTCTTTTTCTGCTTGTTTTTCTTGTTCTAGTCGTTCTTGTTCAGCTTGTTCTTGTTCATATTTAGCAGCAAGTACTTCATAGGCAGATTCTCTATCAACAGCATCTCTATATCTATACTCCATTGGTGATTGATTGATAATGGCTTGCTGTTTCATTGGATCAAGTGTTTGAAAACTACTTTTCGGTGGACAAATATACGCTCTTTCGACAATACTTGGTTGTGCATTTTCATTTAAAAATGACACAAGTGCTTCCCCAACTTCGAGTTGTGTAATGACTTCTGACACATTTAGTTCAGGATTTTGTCTAAATGTATCTGCTGCAACTTTAACAGCTTTTAATTCTTTTGGTGTATAGGCACGCAATGCATGCTGTACTCTATTTCCTAATTGTGCTAGTACTGTTTCTGGCAAATCAATAGGATTTTGTGTAATAAAATAAATACCCACACCTTTTGAACGAATAAGTCTAACTACTTGTTCAATTTTATCAACAAATACTTTTGGTGCATCTTCAAATAATAAATGCGCTTCATCAAAGAAAAAGACAAATTTAGGTTTTTCTAAGTCACCAACTTCTGGCAATGTTTCATATAATTCAGATAATAACCATAATAAAAATGTGGCATATAGAGTTGGTGATTGGAATAATTTATTAGCTGATAATATATTGATAATACCTCTACCTTGCTCATCTGTTTGCATAAAATCAGATAAGGATAGAGCAGGTTCACCAAAAAATAAATTACCACCCTGCTGTTCTAAAACAAGTAAACTTCTTTGGATAGCTCCAACGGATTGTTTTGTAATATTTCCATATTGTGATGTGTAGTCCGACGCATGATCTGCAACATCTTTCAACATCGCTTGTAAATCTTTTAAATCAACTAATAATAAACCATTATCATCAGCAATTTTAAAAACGATATTTAAAATACCTGTTTGTGTATCATTTAAACTTAACAAACGAGCAAGCATCAATGGTCCCATTTCAGAAATCGTAGCACGTACTGGATGTCCTTGTTCGCCAAATACATCCCATAATCGTACTGGAAATGCAGATGGTTCATAATCTGTAATGCCTAATAATTCTAATCGTTTCTGTAATTTTTCTGTGACTTCTCCTGCTTGTGCTAAGCTAGATAAATCACCTTTTATATCTGCTAAAAAGACTGGAACACCTGATAAACTAAGTTGTTCTGCCAACACTTTTAATGTAACCGTTTTCCCTGTACCTGTCGCTCCTGCAATTAGTCCATGACGATTTAACATAGATAAATGCATCAATGGCGCTTGTTTTCCATTTGCAATTTGAATTGTTGTCATTTTTTATCTCCTTTTCCGTTATATCATCAAACAAAATATCACACGCTTATCATAACGATTTGCGTGTGATATAGCAAGTAAAAATTACATTTCATCAGGAGATTCAATACCTAATAGTCTTAAACCTTCTTTTAAAACATCTGCAACAGCTTGTACTAAAACTAATCTTGAATATTTTTGTGCATCATTAGCTAATACAGTACTATTTGCATAGTATTTATTAAAGCTTTGCGCTAAATGAATGACATATTTTGAAATGACAGATGGTTCGAATACTTTTGCAGCACGCTCGATAACATTTGGAAATTCTCTTAATATTTTAATGACATCCCATGCATAATCGTCTGTTAGTGAAATATCTGTTTTATCCACAGTTTCCATTTTCGATTTTCTCAAAATACTTAATGCACGTACACGAGAATATTGTACATAAGGACCTGTTTCACCTTCAAATTGAACAATTTCATCAAGATTAAAATTAAAACTATTCATACGGTCAGCTTTCAAGTCATGGAATACAACTGCACCCACACCTACTTGAGTAGCAACTTTTTCTTTATTTTCTAAGTTTGGATTTTTTAATTTAATTTGTTCTAAAGCTAATGCTGAAGCATCTTTTAATACATCTTCTAATAAGATAATTTCACCTTTACGCGTTGACATTTTACGTCCATTTATCGTAATCAATCCAAATGCAACGTGAATCATATCATCAGACCACTCATTACCCATTTTTTTCAAAACAGCTTTTAATTGTTTGAAGTGATTTGATTGTTCATTTCCTACAACATAAATATTTTTTACAAAATCAAATGTACGTTTACGGTAGTATGCTGTGGCAATATCACGTGTTAAGTACAATGTTGCACCGTCTGATTTTTTGATTAAAGCTGGCGGCAGCTCTTCATCATCTAAACGAACGATTGTTGCACCATTATCTGTTTCAGAAATACCATTATTTTCTAAAAATGCAATATGTTCATCCATTTTATCATTATAAAAAGCCTCACCCATATAATGATCAAAATGAACACCTAACATATCATATACTTTTTCAAATTCTTTAATGGACTCATCTTTGAACCATTGCCATAATGCAATCATTTCTGCATCGCCATCTTCAAGTTTTTTAAAGACCGCACGTGCTTCATCTTCTAATTCAGGATGCTCCTCTGCTTGAGTGTGAAACTCTACATATAATTTTACTAATTCATTTACAGGATCTTTTTTAACTGTTTCTTCGTTCCCCCATAATTTATAGGCTACAATCAATTTTCCAAATTGTGTTCCCCAGTCACCTAAGTGATTGATATTAATAACATTATAACCAATTTTTTTATAAATATTGGATAAAGATGCTCCAATTACCGTAGAACGTAAATGTCCCATAGACATTGGTTTTGCAATATTTGGTGAAGACATATCTACTATAACATTTTCTTTGTGTCCTAAATTCAAATCGCCAAAGTGTTCTTTCTTTTCTTGAATATCACTTAAAATTTCTTTAGACACTAAACTTTTCGATAAGAAGATATTAACATAAGGCCCCACGGCTTCACATTTTTCAATGTAATCATTTTTTACATTTCCTGCAATATCTTGTGCAATTTGTTGAGGTGCTTTTCTTAATACTTTTGCCAAAGTAAAACACGGAAAAGCAATATCTCCTAAATGTGCATATTTAGGGGTTTCTAATAATTGATAAATATCATCTTGAGATAATTGTTCATTTAATGCTGTTTGTAATACTTGTGCAATAATTAATTTATAATCTAACATATTTTTCTCCTTTACTGTTAAACTGAGTACATAAACAAAAAATCTCTATTAAACATTACTGTTTAATAGAGACGAATTAAATCCGTGGTACCACTCTAGTTGGAATATATATTCCCACTCTTTTATCATGTAACGTTTGATAAACGGACATTTACGTCTTCTCCAAAGTGCGCTTCCACATTGCGTTTACGTCGGCTTTCACCCTCCCGACTCGCTAGATTAAATCTTGCAATATGTACTCTCTTTTTCATTGAATATACATCATCATATCAAAAAAAAAAAGATACGTCTACTATTTTATAAATATTTTTAAATTCTAATTCAAAAAACAAGCACCCTTAATATCTAGAGTGCTTGTTTAAACATCATTTATTTACGTTCTCTTCTCTTGTATACAAATATTGCCATTCCGCAAAATAAAATTCCGAAATAAATAAAGAGATGTATTTCTTGTGTTCCCGTATTTGGTAATGTATTTGATACCTCAACATCTACACCTAAAACAAAATGACTAAAATGATTTGTTTCAAAAATAAGTTTACCATTTTCAACTTTCGTCTGTATTTTTTCTAATTGCCCATTCGATAGTACATGGTATAGTACAGCATTTTTTTCATGTTTATGTAAATCAATAGACACAATGCGGTTTTCTTTAATGTCAACTTTTTGTCCATTTTTTGTTAAATAAATATCGTAAACTGTTGCATGTTTTGGTTTTAATTTTTCTGCTATAACAGAATGATCTACTTTTTCAACATGGAGCATATCAGCATCAACATGCTCTTTAAACATAACACTAAACAAACGATTATCTGTATGTGCTTCAAAAATTTGTGATACCGTTGTTGTCGTATCTGTGGCACTGTGTGTCGGTGTTGGTAAGGTAGTCAATGTACTTGTTGTGACATCAGGTATCGGTGTTGGTTCTGCTGGTTTTTCATCATCTTTACCAATTCTAAAAGTTATTTTTTTCTTAGTAATATTTCCAGCAATATCCTCTACTTCAATATCTAATACGTGTCTACCTTTATCAGAAATTTCTGTATTTAGTGTATATGGTTTACCGTCCAATGTTATAGTGGTACGTGTCACTTTTATATTATCTGTTGTGTTAATCATTGGTGTGACTGAATGCTCAAAGACATCACCTGATTGGACAGTTGATTCAATCACAGGTGCTTGGTCATCTAGTTTCACTAAATAATTCAAGCCATGTTCATCGTTTGAATTATTGTTTACATCGACAGCTTTAATGTTTACAATATCTCCGTCTTGAACAGGTACTTGATAAGAGAAAGTACTTTTATTATTTCCTAATTCTCCTTCAATAGACGTTGATGCAACTGAATGTCCGTTTACATATAAACTCCACCCTGTACCATTGTCTTGTATTGTTCCTTGTAATTTTAAAATAGGTTCTTTGACGTATAACACACCTTCAATATCTTTTTCTGAATCTTTTTCTTCGACAAAATGCAAGTCTTTAAACATGACATTTGGTGCAGTTTTATCAATGAACATTGAATAACCTCTGTCAAAAATGAGATTACCTTCTGCATCATACCCTTTGATATTAATAGTATTATATCCGTCTTTTACAATAGCTTTTGCCAAAATATCTGATCCTTTTGCATAAACACGTTCACCACCATTGATACTTGCGGAAAAACCTTCATTTGTTTTGATAGGAATTTCATATGTATATGTACCGTCTGATAAGCTGTATAGTTTTGCATGGACAATAGATTCAACATTTAAAATCAAATAGTCGTGCATGGACACATAGAATAATTTTTCATCATCATCTGCATCTGTTAAAGAAGTGTAGAAAAATTGCTGCGCTTTTCTTCCGGCTTTATCGACAGCTTCCACATAAATATCTTCTGGGAAATCACGTTTGTTTGCTGTAATTGTAAAATTCCCTTTTTCATCAACTTTTGCTTCTTTTTTATTTTCAGGTTTACTAAAGTTATCGCCTGTATAGTAATACACTTTAATATCTTTAGCAGCTGTTAAATTATCACTCACTTTTCCTGAAAGTGTAATGGTACCATCTTCAGCTGTTTTAATTAGTTGTTCATCTTCATCTTCCCATTCTGGTCGGATGTCTAAAGTTGGTTTTTCAAAGTCACGCAAAATTGATAATGTTGATGTACGTTGTTTACCGTCAGTCATAGTAATCGTGACTTTCAATGTATTTTCTCCGTCTTTTAACTGTTCTTTTAATTCAGCAGAAAATTGTTTGTCATTTTTTGTTAATTCTACTGCTTGTTCATTTAAAGTCATACTAATGTCTTTCACATGTTCAGAGATGCGACCCGTTAATGTTGTATTTCCTTTTTTCAATGATAAATCTTTAATATTATCTAAGTGAACGTCTTTAACGTGCAATTCTTTTTCATAATCTGCCGCATTTCCTGCTGTATCTGTGGCATGTATTTGCAATAAATTCACTGTTTCTAAATTCATGGATATATCTTTAATCATATATTCCGCTTCACTTATTTTTGTAACATCTACATCTGCATAATCAATACTTGCTTTTATTTTTCCAATAGCCACATTGTCTTTTAGACGAATCACAATATCTTTTTTATCATCTTCTTTATCAACAATATCAACGTCCATCGTTGGTTTTGTATTGTCAATTTTTACTGGTAAATATGTCGTTTGCCAATTTCCGTTTTCTTTATTTCTAGCTCTTAGGCGATAATAATATTGTCCCTCTGGAGCACGTTCAAATTCACCTGTTTTAGTATTATAAATTTTTCCGTCCCATTTAAATTGAAGCAACGGTGACTGCATTTCTTTTTTATACCAATCTTCAAATAAATAATCTGCATAAATAAGTCTTTGTAAATATTTCCCAACTTTTATTTGTCTTAAAGGCTCTGCTTGATCATCTTTACTTGTCACGATAGCTACTTCATAATCTAAAATATCACGCAAAACAGCAACACGTGGTGCGATTTGTTTCACTGTATCTGCATCTGAATTTGTTGTGAAAGCAATATTTTTAGGATTGATACCTTCTTCAAAATCAGATTTGCCAATTTCTTCATATTCTTCTGAATTCAAATTAGTATTTCCCATAACAGTGGTTAATTTTACTTTTGAATTGGCTTCCCAAGCAGGAGCATCAATTAAAGGCTCTTTCCCCCAATCACCAACAAATCCCATATAAGGAATACTTAATGATGGTTGTTCTTCAGTTTCAGAGATGAAATATAAATACCCTTCAACAAATTGATCTTTTGCATTTCCTGTATTTAATGTCGCTGTAATTTCTTTTGTTTCTCCTGGTTGTAAAGTAATGCTCTGTACACTTGTTTGAATAGATGCTCCGTCTACTTTTTTAGCATGTACTTCATTGATTTTAACTGGTGTTTCTTCTTGCATTTTATCAACTGATACAGTTCCACTTGTTAAGACATTTCCTTTTTGAACATGGAATGTTTGAGGTGTTTTCCCTATATTTTCTAGTTTAACCGTAAAAGTTGTCGTTTTTCCTATTTCTTTTAGTGCTGCTGCCCCTTTACCATTTGATGATACAATGACATTTGTTTCTAAAGCATTTTGAATTTGAATAATGCCTGCACCTTGTTGTCTAGGTGAAAACTCTAATCGTTCACCAATAGCATTATCGTCCATTAAGACACGTGCTGTATTCATGAACAATACTTTTACCAAATCCATTTTAGACCAGTTTTCTGGTAATGTTTTTTCTTTTAAGTACTGTAGTAACAATGTTGTCGCACCCGCAACATGAGGTGCTGCCATTGATGTCCCCGACATTAGCATATAGCTATTTTTATTTGCTGTGGAATAAATATCTTCTCCCGGTGCAAGTACATCTGGTTTTAATTCTAAATCAACTGTTGGTCCCCAACTTGAGAATCCTGAAGGAATTGAAACATCACGATATTTTTTATGAAAGACATCCGTTGATAGTTTTAATGCCATATTAGGTGATGTTTTAATACGTTCTTGTAAATCAGCACCGTCTGAACCAGATACCCCAATCGCCCAACAGCCGCTTGCTAATTCAAATGGTGCTAATTCTACTGGCACTTTATCCATATAATTATCTCGATTATGCCCAACATTATAACTAATTAAAATAATACCTGCTGGTTTTTTGCTAGATAATAAACTCATTTTTTCACGAATGGAATATTTTCCTCTTCTTACAATAACTACTTTATTCTCTAGTTCCTTTCCTCTTAATTCTTCCTCTGTCGCAAATCCAACATCAACAAAATCATAGGTATTATCAACAACTTTTGTTTTACCAATTTGTATATATGGATATGGTTTATCACCAATCGTCATTGCACTATATGTTAAATGTGTATTTTTGCTAGATCCAACACCTATCACATCTATATTAGCAGCAACTGATACAGTGGATGCTGTATCTACTGCATTTAAATCATTATTTGTTTTCTCGTCATAAGTCGTTGTTGCTGCTGAAGCACCAGAATTTCCTAATGCTGCTACAACAATGACGCCATGTTTTTTAGCATTTTCAATTGCTGTATAAAACGTATCTCCTTTTTTTCCAGTTCCTCTCAAACCAATACTTAAACTAATCACATCTGCACCTTTGTCTATGGCATCTTCCATAGCCGCATACGCAGCATCTTCACGAACAGCTCTATGTTTTCCTGTAAATACTTTATAAACAAGTAATTGAGCATTTGGTGCAATCCCGTCAATCCCTCTTTTAGCTTTCACATCTTCATCTGTTGCATTTGCCGCCAATATTCCGGCAATATGCATGCCATGTGGTTCATCAACATCATCTAATAAATTATCATTTCCGTCCACATAATTATATCCATAAGGAATTTTTGCAGAATATTCATTATTATCAGATTTTTTTATATCTAAAATTTTAGGGACAACCCCCTCATCTAATCGCATATCTTTATGTTTTGTGTCGATACCCGAATCAATCGTTGCAATAACCATTCCCCTACCATCCACACGATAGCGTGCATTGGCTTGTAATGCTTGTGTAAGTTGTCCTGCTGTTATCATATTTGGAATAACCGGCGCACAATCTTCGATTTTGTGAATATCAGCTATTTCTGATAATAATGTGATTTTATCTTTTGGAATATCTAATGATAAACCACTAAATATTTTTTTATATTGATACTTTATCTCAGCACCAGATATGGCATGAATCTGTTCGATAATTTTCTTTCTATTTTCTTCATCGAAAGAAACAATCACTCTAGATAAATGATTGACGGCATCACTTGATATCATTGATGTACCAAATGGCTCTTCTGCGTGCAATATATGATTACTCGAACATATACATAATATGGCACTTAATGCCATTGCTCCTAAGAAATGTTTTTTTCTCATATCTCTCTCCTTTTTAAAAAGTTATGTTTACGATTTATTGTATCAGGATATTTCCAATAAATCAAGTTAACTTATATAAAAAATTAGGTATAGTTAATTTTTTAGTGTTAGTTGGTAAAATCATAAGAATAAAATTTATTTTTTATTCAATTCAATAAAAGTAAATGTCACTTTTAAACCGACAATAAAAAACGAAGTAACCGTATTGCGTTACTTCGTTTTTTATTTATTCTTGGTCTAAAACTGGTTTTTCAATAAGAGCTTTCATTGATAAGTTAATTCTACCTTGTTTATCAATTTCAATAACTTTGACACGTACCATTTGTCCTATTTTTAAAACATCTTCAACGGATTTCGTTCTTTCATGAGATATTTCAGAAATATGAACTAGACCGTCTTTTCCTTTTACAATTTCAACAAAGGCCCCGAATTTTTCAATACGTTTAACTGTACCTTCATAAATATTGCCTACTTCAACAACATGTGTTAATTCTTCAATAATTTGGATAGCACGCTTAATCATATCCGTATCAGAAGAAGCAATACTCACATTACCCTCTTGGTCAATATCTATTTTAACTCCTGTTTCATCAATAATGGCATTAATGGTTTCTCCACCACGCCCAATGACAACCTTGATTTGATCTGGATGAATTTGTATCATTTCGATTTTCGGTGCATATGGGCTTAATTCTGGTCTAGGTTGTGCAATCGTGCTTGTTAATTCTTCTAAAATTTCCAAACGTGCTTTTTTGGCTTGTGTTAATGCTTCTGTTAAAATTTGTTCAGTAATACCTTTAATTTTAATATCCATTTGTAAAGCTGTGATACCTTCACTTGTTCCAGCTACTTTAAAGTCCATATCACCTAAGTGATCTTCTAAACCTTGAATATCTGTTAAAACGGTATACTGTCCATTATCCTCATTCATCACCAATCCCATAGCAATTCCGGCAACTGGTGCTTTAATAGGAACACCTGCATCCATTAACGCCAATGTACCGGCACAAATACTTGCTTGTGAACTTGATCCATTTGATTCTAGTACTTCAGATACTAAACGAATCGTATATGGAAATTCCTCTGGTGTTGGAATAATTTGTTTTAATGCTCGTTCTCCTAATGCACCATGTCCTATTTCACGGCGTCCTGGACTTCCTGCACGTCCTGTTGAACCAACAGAAAATTGTGGGAAATTATAATGATGAATAAATCTTTTTCCTTCTTCAATACCCAATCCATCAATGACTTGATGCTCGCCTAATGGTGCTAAAGTTGCTGCCGTTAATGCTTGTGTTTGTCCACGTGTAAATAAACCTGAACCATGGACACGTGGTAATAAAGCAACTTCTGAAGATAGTGGACGAATTTCATCAATTTTACGACCGTCTGGTCTTACTTTATCTTCTGTAATTAAGCGACGTACTTCATCTTTTTCTAAATCATAAACAATTTGACGAATTTCTTTAGCAATACGCTCAATTTCTTCATGTTCTGCATATTTTTCTTCAAAGAATAAAATAGCTTCTTCTTTAACTGCTTCAATATTTGCTTCACGTGCTAATTTTTCTTCGGTTTGAATAGCTGTTAACATTTTATCTTTAAATAAGTCTTGTGCTTCTTTAACAAGGTCTTCATCTAATGTCAACAAGTCAATATCCATTTTTTCTTTACCAACAGCTTGTGTGATTTCTTCTTGGAATTGAACAAGTGCTTTAATAGCTTCATGTCCATACAGTAAGGCATGTAACATGTCTTCTTCTGAAACTTCTTTTGCACTACTCTCTACCATATTGATAGCCGTCTTTGTTCCTGCAACAGATAGTTCAATATCACTATTTTCTTTTTGAGCAACTGTTGGGTTAATAACATATTCACCATTGACACGTCCAACATCAACTCCTGCAATTGGCCCGTCAAATGGAATATCAGAAATACATAAAGCTAAAGAAGAACCAAACATTGCTGCCATTTCTGGAGAACAATCTTGTTCTACAGATAATACTGTATTAGTAATTTGTACTTCATTTCTAAATCCGTCTGCAAACATTGGACGGATCGGTCTATCAATTAAACGTGCTGTTAAAGTTGCACTCTCACTTGGACGACCTTCACGTTTAATAAAGCCTCCTGGCATTTTACCAACGGCATACATTTTTTCATTATAGTTTACAGTTAGCGGGAAAAAATCTCCTGTTGTGGCTGATTTTGAACAAACAACCGCTGTCAACACAACTGTATCTCCATAACGAACTAAAACAGCACCATTTGCTTGTTTGGCTAATTGCCCTACTTCAACTTTTAATGGACGATTTGCCCACATCGTTTCAAAAACTTGTTTTGTCATATTTATTCCTCTATCTTTCTGCCACGCTACTAAACAAAGAACAGTCAATCAATTATCATTCACTCTTCTTTGCATAGTAGTCTAGTGGCTACTTAAAATGAGCTTACATAGGATAGGCGGTACTCCAAAATGGAATACCGCCTAAACAATACTGATTAACGACGTAAGCCTAAACGTTGAATCAATTCACGGTAACGTTGAATATCTTTGTTACGTAAGTACGCTAACAAGTGACGACGATGACCGATTTTTTTCATCATACCACGAGCTGAATGGAAGTCTTTTTTGTGAACACGTGCATGTTCGTTTAAAGCGTTAATTTCAGCTGTTAACACTGCGATTTGTACTTCTGGAGAACCTGTATCTCCTTCGTGTGTTGCGTATGCTTTGATGATTTCAGTTTTTTGTTCTTTAGAAATTGCCATTTCTAACACCTCTTTCTTTAAAATTGCCCTATGCCGAGTAAATCGTTGGTGATACGCATTTACCAAGTATAAGGTTCGTGTAGATACACACTATCATTTTACGTAATGAAATATCATTTGTCAAATAAAATCATTGGTCTTTCTTATGAAAATAACCCTCTTTTTATTCTATATCATGCTAAAATTCATCATCTATAAAACTCACTAATTTCTGACTTTATTGATTTAATAATAAAATTAGTTTTATTTATAGAATAAAACGTGTTTCCGGATTTATCCGTCAACACGTTTTTTATATGACGCGTATAAAAGCGTAATACCTGTATAAGAGGCGATAAACACAACGAGTACTTTTAATTGATTTACATCAATATTCGTTAAAAAGAACCCTGCTGTTAATACCCCGAGTACACCACCAATAATAATGCCAGGAACGCCAGGCCAATTGACACGTCCTGATAAAATAAATTGTTTGGCTCCTGCTGTCATAATCATAGCTGCATTTAACATCATAACAGGTAAAGCAACGGCAGGACTAATTCCCATGAGTGAGAAGAAAATCAATTCTGGAGCGTAATTTCCTAAGCCCATACTCATGAGCATACCAATACCAAAGTCAAAAATGGCACCTATCAATAAATTGATACCGTACAATCCTCTTATATCATCGTTTAAATCGGCACCCGGATTGGTTATCATACGATATACCATAAAAAAAGCAGCTAAAAGCAATAAAGAACCTAAAATGCGTTGGACTTTAGACGTATTCCAATGCTGTGTTACGCGTACTCCAACAAATGCTCCTAAAAAAGCAGATAAAGCCATGACAATGAGTGTCCATAAATCGACTTTAACAATTGTAATAAATAAAAGTGCTTCTGTTAAAACAGGAATAACATGAGCTGTTGTCATAGTGGCTGGTATTTTACGGTCATCTTCTACTAATTTTGTTAGTTTAAAAAGTGTTGTTGTCGTTGCAAAAGTTCCTATTCCTAATGTATCCAATAAATCCGTTAAATAACCAATACCAAATCCTGTCCAAAACTTTTTTGTTAATGATATTTTATGTTTTTTTGTATAAGAAAACATAATAAACAAAAACCAAAAAATTAAACAGATAAGTAAAATTTGAATGCTATGCAATAATAGTTGATTTTCCATGAACGTATTGTAATACGAAATCTTTATTTCGTAAACTGTTTTTTATTTATTTTTACAAAAAATAAAGTCGTCATCTTGCTCTAAGATGACGACTATTATCGAAACAAAATTAAATCTTTATTATCTTGCACTTTAAAATTCACTAATAATAAAAATCCAATACATAGTGAAGCTAACATCACTAAATAAAAGCTACTATATCCATAATATGTAATAAGAAATCCACCAATAAATTGCCATAATACAGCCGATAAACTACCTAATGTTGCAACAATTGATAAAGCACTAAATTGATATTCATTTGGTATAATTGTACGTACTACTTTTAAATTGGTCATAATAAACGTCATTCCAACGGTATGTTTAAACAATAAAGTAGCGATAATTTTAATGGGTAAAATCGCCAATAAGCCATAAGCTAAAAACTGTACCATAAGAGAAATATACAATAAAGTAAGTAAATGTTTATTTTTCATTTTATCCATAAATAAATGTGAAAAGAAAACGAGCGGCATTTCACAAAGAACAGCAAATGAAACAACAGTCATACTTACCGTTTCATTTAATCCACTTTGCTGTAACATTGCTGGAATATGCGTTCCAGATACACTTAATGTGCCATAAAAAATAGATGCAATAATCAAATACATCGTATATTGCTTATTACCAAATAGCGTCGCTTTATAATTAGATTGATTTGTCTGTATACTTAATGTATCTACATTATTTTTTGTAAATAACATACCACATACTGATAGAAGCATCGTTAAACAGAATAAAAAATAAATAAACGATGCTCCTATGTATTGATTAACCAAACCTGCTAATTGTGCACCAATCGCAAAACCAATCGTCCCCCAAATACGTAGTGTTCCATATCTAAAACGACTTGTTGTGGCTGTTTTCTCAATAGCTGGGTTCACACCATTCATCAATAAAAAAACAATGGCATACATTATCGCCATAAAGAAAACATCATTTAAAAAAGAAAATACTAATCCAAATAAAGCCGATAAACTCAACAAAATCGTATTTAACAATTTAATATTAAAACGGTCACTTAAATAGCCAATAATAGGTTGTGTTGCCATACCTGCGATTAAACCTGATGACACAATAATGGATACATCCACACTTGTATAGCCTTTATTCAATACATAAATAGATGTAAACGCTGTGAATAATGCATACGAGGCATAGTAGAAAAAATACATGGTGAAGTAACTAAAATAACTATCTTTTATTTTCAACTTTATTCTCCCGTTTAAAACACTTTGTTTCTTGTAAGCTCATAAAATCAATACAAGAAATAATCGTGTTTATTTTAATTTGAACAACCACTTTGCACCGTGCAAAGTGGTTGTTTAGATTATTTTACTAATTCATAGATTGCTTCTGCATAAATCGCACATGCTCTGAATAAATCATCTAAATCAATAAATTCATTCGCTTGGTGCATTGTATCAATGCTGTGTGGGAACATCGCTCCATATGCAACACCACGTTTTAGTAAACGTCCATATGTTCCACCACCGATTGTTTTCTCAACACCTTTATGCCCTGTATGTTTTTCATATACATCAAGTAATGTTTTCACAAGTGGATCACTTGCAGGAACATAGTGAGGTATTTGAGATTTACCGGCTGTCACAACAACATTAAAGTCAACCAATGCTTTTTCAGCTCCAGCTTTAATTTCTTCAGCTGTAATACCTTGTGGATAACGGAAGTTTAACAATACTTTTCCACCATTTTCATTATATGTGAATACTCCTGGATTCATTGTCAATTCACCCATGACTTTATCTGTATATGTTAAACCTAATTTTTCTCCATAATGTTCCAAATGTAATGTTTGTTCAATAAAGGATAAAAAGTTTTTATCATGCCCTTCAAAATGATATTGATTTAAGAATACAGCTAAATAAGTACCTGCATTCACACCATTCATCGGTGCCATCCCATGAGATGCTTTTCCGACAACATCAATTCTTACTGTATTATCTTTTTTAGATAAAGTAGCTGTAATTGGGTATTTGTTGACAAATGCATCTAAATCTTTTTGTAATGTTTCGATAGATACAGGTGTGACGAATAAAGCTGAAGCATCTTGTGGTACCATATTTTCACGTAAACCTGCTTCAAAAGACACTAATTTTGTATCCGCTTGGCTTGGTGCATTTTTAACACTGACGTGTAATGTTAAAATACCTTTTTCTCCATTGATAATTGGGAAATCAGCATCAGGAGAAAAACCAAAATCTGGCGTTCTCTCAACTTCTAAGTAGCGGGTCATACATTTCCAACCACTCTCTTCATCTGTTCCAATAATCAAGCGTAATGTTTTAGACACAGGTAAACCTAATTCTTTAATCATTTTAATAGCATAGTAAGCAGCCACTGTTGGTCCTTTATCATCACTTGAACCACGTGCGTATAAACGATTATCTTTAATTGTTGGTGTAAATGGATCTGTATCCCAACCTGTTCCAACAGGTACTACATCAACATGTCCAAAAACACCCATCAATTCTTCACCTTGTCCAAACTCAATATGACCAGCTAAATTATCTACATTTTTTGTGATAAAACCATCACGTTCACCAATAGCCAAAAACGCCTCTAATGCTTTTCTTGGCCCAGGACCTACAGGTGCATCTTCTGTTGCTAAATCGTCATTACGAACACTATCAATACTTAATAAAGCATTTAAATCTGCCAATAAGTCATCTTTTCTTTTTGCTACTTCTTCTGTCCAATTTATTGTCATTCCATAACCTCCTAATCATTGGCACTATTATATCATAATCATTTTGAACACTCTATACATTTACTCAATCTAGCCATAATTCAACTGGGCAATGATCCGAGCCTAATACATCTTCACGAATCACCACATCTTTAACATGTGACATAAATTCTTTTGCTACGATAAAATAATCAATTCTCCATCCGATATTTCTTTTTCTAGCTTGATTCATATAGCTCCACCATGTGTAAGCACCTGTTTTGCCTGGATAAAAAGCACGAAAACTATCAACATAGTTCGCTTTTAGTACACAATCAAATTTTTCACGTTCTTCTTTTGTAAAACCTGCATTTCCAATATTTGTTTTTGGATTTGCCAAATCAATTTCTCGATGCGCCACATTTAAATCCCCACAAAAGACAATAGGTTTTTTCTTATTTAGTGCGTTAATATAATTTAAAAAATCATCTTCCCATTGTTGACGGTAAACTAGTCGTGTCAAATCACGCTTTGCATTCGGCGTATAAACTGTGACAAGATAATATGTATCAAACTCGAGTGTAATCACACGCCCCTCTTGATCATGTTCTTCTTTATCAATACCATAAAATACTGACAATGGTTTTATTTTCGTTAAAATAGCTGTACCAGAATAACCTTTTTTTACAGCACTATTCCAATAGACATGATAACCAAAGTCAGAAAATGGATAATCAACATCTGTTATTAGAGCTTTCACTTCTTGTAAGCACATAATATCTGGCATACTTTCTTGTAAATAGTCTTGTAAAACACCTTTTGTTAAAACGGAACGAACACCGTTCACATTCCACGTTGTTATTTTCATAGATAACCTCTTCTATTTTAAAATATATTTCTATTTTATCTCTATCAAATAAAAAAAGCCACCTTTAAGTAAGGTGACTTTTTTATGATTATAATTTTACAACGTTTACTGCTTGAGGGCCACGAGCGCCTTCACCGATTTCAAATTCAACTTCTTGACCTTCTTCTAATGTACGGTAACCGTCTGTTTGGATTGCTGTAAAGTGTACGAATACATCTTCGCCACCTTCACGAGAAATAAACCCGAATCCTTTTTCTGCATTAAACCATTTTACTGTTCCTTTTTCCATTGGAAATCCTCCTGTTGTGCACGTGCACAGTTTATTATATCTTTTGTAGCCGGTGCCAACTGTCGTAAACACAAAATGATTTAAACTTACAATTACCCGAAAAGTCTAACAAAAAACATTATAGTTAATGTAACATACTTTTTTCTAAAAGTACAGAGAAAAATATAATTTTTTAAAAAAATGTTCGATTTAGTATGTATATTTTTCTTTTTCATGTTCTAATAATTCTATTTTCAAAGAAATACCTGCTCGAAAGCCACCTAAGTAACCGTTTTTACCTAAAATACGATGACAAGGAATCATCATTAAAATTGGATTTTTACCAATCGCATTTGCAACTGCTCTGACACTTTTAGGTTTATTGATAAGACAAGCAATATCCGTATAAGTTGCCGTCGAACCAAATGGAACAGATAATAAGGCTTTCCAAACCTCTATTTGAAATGGTGTACCACGTAAATCAAATACGACATCAAATACGGTACGTTTCTTTGTAAAATATTCCATTAGTTGTTGTACATATATATTTGTTTTTTCATCACATTTTATAGCTTGATAAAGTTGTACATAAAACGGGCTTATATCAATAGAAACTAAGCCTTTTTCTGACACAACTATATAATAAGTATGCATACGATAAAAAATTGTGCTGTAATACATGAATGCCTCCTTTAAAACGAAATAGTTGAAAGTAATATATGTATATTGTAGACTATAGTCATTATTTATGAAAGAAGGTAATCACATGGTTGAATTTGCTTATAAAAACCCGACAAAACTTATTTTTGGAAAAAATAAAATCTCTCAATTAAAAAAAGAACTTGAACAATATGGAAAACGTCTATTATTAGTCTATGGTGGTGGTAGTATTAAACGTACTGGTTTATACGATTCTATCATGACAGAATTAGAGGGTTTTGATGTTTTTGAATTAAGCGGTGTTGAACCAAACCCACGTGTTACAACAGCTCAAAAAGGTGCTGATATGATTAAAGAACACAAGATTGACGTGGTTTTAGCTGTTGGTGGTGGTAGTGTCATTGATTGTACAAAATTGATTGTTGCTGCTGCTTATTATGACGGTCCCGCTTGGGATATTGTTATTGGTAAACATAAACCAACACAAGCTGTGCCATTTGGTACGATTTTAACACTTGCTGCAACAGGTTCAGAAATGAATTCTGGTAGTGTGATTACAAATATTGACACAAATGAAAAATTAGGTTGGGGAAATCCTCTTGTTTATCCTGCTTTTTCTATTTTAGATCCTACATACACATTCACTTTACCTGAACATCAAACTGTAAATGGTATTGTAGACATGATGAGTCACTTAATTGAACAATACTTTAACGAAGCTACAAACACAACTGTTCAAGACGGTATGATTGAAGGTGTTTTACGTGCCATTATTGAAACTGCACCAAAAGTGATTGATAATCCAACAGATTATGATGCACGAGAAACACTTATGCTAGCTGGAACAGTTGCATTAAATGGTTCTTTACGTTGGGGATATAGTGGTGACTGGAGTACGCATAATATCGAACACGCTGTTAGTGCTTATTATGATATTGCACATGCACAAGGTTTAGCCATTATCATGCCAAACTGGATGTCATATGTCATGCCTAAACACGTGGATCGTTTTGAGAAATTTGCAAAAAATGTATTTGGCATTCAAAAAGAAACAGCCTTTGATACAGCAAAAGCTGGGATTGATGCACTTCGTGCTTTTTGGACAAGTTTAAATGCACCAAGTACTTTAGCTCAAGTTGAGATTGATGATACAAAATTAAAAGAAATGACAGAGCATTGCATGATTTATGGTACTTTTGGTCGTTTAGAACCATTAGGCTATGATGATGCACTTGCCATTTTGAAGATGAGTTTATAAATAAAAGTACCTCATTTTTATTATAAAATTCATTCTAACACCTAAAAACAGGAAAAGCGAAGTCAACATATTACCGTGTTGACTTCGCTTTTTGACTTTTGGGACAACTTACTAATACAATTTAACAAAGTTTTTTATTTAGCATCTAAAACAACCTCTTTTAGATGCATCAGTTTTGTGATAAAGTCATTATATGGAACAGAAATATTGTTTTGTTTCCCAAGTTTTGCAATATAGCCATTCAAATAATCAATTTCTGTTAAGCGACGGTTTTTCACTAAATCTTGGTACATAGATGTATAATGGTCTTTTACTTTTAATGTTGCCTGCAAGACAAACGCAAGCAATTCTTCTGAATCAAAATCAATATTTTGTGTGCGAGCGACTTCGACAAATTCTTCGGTTAGATGTCTAACAACCTCTTTACCATTTTCTTGTAATAAATATTCTCCTAAATTACATTCTAAAAGAGCTGTAGCTGCATTAGAGCAACAATTCACACATGCTTTTTTCCAAATGGCATGCATCACATTATCACTATATTGTGCATTTAAATTTGCTTGATTAAAAATGTGTACAATCTGTTCAACGCTTTCTTTTAATGTGTCATCTAGTACAGCATTTTGCAAAGTAATATTACCAACACCATGTAACAATACATGCCCTGCTTCTTTTAATTGTGCCGTCCAAATGGTTGTTCCTAACACGATATTTTCTTTTGGTATATACTTTTCAAAAATAGTATGATGTCCTAACCCATTTAATAAAGAGATAACACGGGTATTTTGATGACAATATGTTTTTACATCTTTTAAGACATTCTCTAATGCCATTGATTTTGTTAATGGGATAATGACATCAAAAGTATTGGTTACTTCTTCAGGATAATAAATGGGAATTGGTACACATTCTTCAATACCATTATAATCGACATATAAGCCACTTTTTTTAATTTTCTCAACATGGTCTTTCCATGTATCGACAAGTGTGACATTCTCCCCTGCTTTCATTAACTGATAACCAATACGACACCCTAAAGCACCTGCACCAAAAATTGCAAACTTCATAGTATCCTCCTTTTCTTATATACCTATAGCATTTCAAAAACATTTGTTTAACACGATTAGCATATAGAAAAACGAGCTTTGTGTCAACATGAACATTTTATTCATATAAAAAGTATCTCTACAACTGTTTAGATACCTTTTTCATAAGACATTGTATTTTAATCATGCTCCATTTACACCAACATGATTTAACGACGAATTAAAAATAGAGAAAAGCGATAAAGACTCGTTTTTCTCTATTTTTGTTTTCCTTAATCATTGTTGCAATACATAGAAGATAATAAGGTATTTATACTTCTTTCACACGCACAGAGATACGTCTATATTTTTCTTTTGAGGATACTTTGTATAAAACAAGTGTATGCCCGATAATTTGAACAATATGAACGTGTAACATTTCTGTTAGAACACTTGCAACATGTTCTTCATCTTCCATTGTATTTTGTAATAAATTTATTTTTATCAATTCTCTTTTTTCGATAGCTTCACCTATTTGTCTAAGCATATCTTCGTTTAACCCACCTTTTCCAATTTGAAAAATTGGTTTTAAATGGTGTGCTTCTTTTTTCAAAAATTTGACTTGTTTTGTTGTCAACATTAAATAATTGCCTCCCTTATTGTTACGTCCACACCTTTTGGAACATAAACAGCTACTTTACCTTTATGATGCATTGTAATCCAACCCAATCCGGAAATCACAATATCCATTTGTTTTTTGATAAAAAATTCACTACGTACAAATGCCACATCTTCTTGCGGGACAGGCGATAATAAACCACCTTTATGTTTGTCATAAAAAGCTGTTGCTCCATTTAATTTTGTGCGATGTAACAACAATTCTTGAGCAAAATAAAATGTCATAGCATTTTTTTCTCCCGATAAATAATCAAAACGAGCTAATCCTCCAAGAAATAATGTTTGTTCTTCATTTAATTGGAATGTCACCGGCTTTAATTCTTTTTGTGGAGATACTAGTTTCAATGATTTTTCATCTAAATAATGTGCCATTTGATGACGATGAATAATTCCTGGCGTATCAATTAAATCGGCACCATCCTCAAAAGGAATACGAATTTGATCTAATGTTGTTCCTGGAAATTGAGATGTTGTTATCAATTCTTGTGTACCACCTAAACTAGAAATGATGGCATTGATTAAAGTTGATTTTCCAACATTTGTTACACCTACAACATAGACATCTTTACCCTGCCTACGATGTTCAATGACATCTAATAAGGCATCAATCTCTTTTTTCTTTTTACCACTTGCCATGACAATATCAATAGGCTTAATGCCTTGTGTGTGTAATTGTTCTTTTAACCAGTGTTTCACACGATTTAAATTAACGGATTTTGGCAATAAATCAACTTTATTAGCAACAATCAAAATATCGTTTTTGCCTGCAAAACGATGCAAACCAGAAATCATAGAACCATAAACATCAAAAATATCAATCACATTCACAATCAAGGCATCACGTGAGCCTATCTCATGCAACATGGCTAAAAAATCATCATCGGATACGGATACTTTTTCTAATTGATTATAGTGTCTTAATTTAAAACAACGTTGACAGTAAAGTTGTCCTGTTTCAATACCTTTTTCATACGCAGATTTCGGCGTATACCCTTTTTCTTTTGGATTTTCTGTTTGTATAGCTAATCCACAACCTATACAAAAAAGTGTTTCAGTCAAGTGTTTCTCTCCATTCTAAATGATATTTTTTTTGCCATTTTGCTAAAATCCGTCTTTCAAAAAAACGATTGATTTTTGTCATAAAATAATCACTGTTTACAAGTGGTTTTACCATAACCGTTCTCATTTTTGATAAAGTACCGGCTACAATATCAGTCAATAATTGATCTCCCACCATAATTGTTTTATCTGGTGTACTTTGTAAATTCTCCATTGCTTTTTTCAGACCACTAGACAGTGGCTTTTTAGCACTGGCAATATAAGGGATATCTAAAGCATTCGCTACTTTGGCAACACGATTTTGTCGATTATTCGATACAATGGCTACTTGAATATGTGCCTCTTTTAAGGTTTGTAACCATTCTTTTAAAGCAGGGGTCCCTAATGGATCACACCAAGCAACAATCGTATTGTCTAAATCAACTAAAACAGTATGAATATCATGTTTTTGTAATGCTTCTGGCGTTAAACCATAAACACTATTTAACATCCATGTTGGTTTAAACGATGTCATGCTCGTTCTCCTTTACGTTTATATTTGTATCATCAATCAGATATGGTGGACGTTTTTTTACTTCGTAATAAATTTTACCAATGTACTCTCCCAAAACACCAATCGAGATGAGTTGCACACCACCAATCACTAAAATGGCAGAAATTGTCGTAAAATACCCACCCACCGTCACACCCTCTTTTAATATTGTGATAAATGTCCATAAAATATATAAAAATGACATGAGCACACATACTAATCCTAATTGAAAGGTGATGCGTAAAGGTTTGTCGTTAAATGATAAAATACCTTGCACACCATAGTTAAATAATTTTTTCAACGACCATTTTGTTTCTCCAACTTGACGTTCTTGATTTTCATATTCGATAATTTTTTGTTTAAAGCCAATCCAAGAAAAAAGACCTTTTGAAAAACGATTGCTCTCTTTTAATGACAATAAAGCATCGACTGCTTTTCTGCTTAATAAACGAAAATCGCCAACACCGTCAACCATTTCAACATCTGTTAAATGATTGACAATTTTATAATACATCTTGGCAAAAAACGTTTTAGATACAGAATCTCCCGTTCGTGTTCTTTTGGCAATTACTTGATCATATCCAGCATGAAAAGCATTGATCATTTCTTTAATAAGTAGAGGAGGATGTTGTAAATCAGCGTCCATAATAATCACAGCTTGTCCACTTGCGTAACTCAATCCTGCAAGCATTGAACTTTCTTTTCCAAAATTACGACTAAAGCTAATGTATTTTACATGATTGTCTTTTTTTGCCAATAATTTTAATTGCAATAACGTGTTATCTTTACTGCCGTCATTGACAAAAATCAATTCATAAGACATACCAATCTCTTTTAACACATCAATCACGTGCTTATATAGCAAAGGAATGGCTCCTTCTTCGTTGTAACAAGGAATTATAATTGATAACATCATCCCTACTCCTTTCTATTTTTTAGCTAAATCGGTAATATAATCAAAAAATGCTGTTGGATTGACATCATATACTAAGTCAACTGGTCGTCCATTTTCTACTTTTATCGTGCGTCCTTTACTTGCTCCTGTTGTGACCACATCACTGTATACAATGTCACGTTTGACTAAAGCTTCTTGTCCAAATGAAGCTGTCGTTAATACATCCCATAAGAAATATGTTGAGTTCGTTACAAAATGAGTCAATGGTGGCACGATAGCATAACATTGTCCTAAAAAGTCAACTCCCTCAAAACGACGTTGACTTGCCCACATATCACGTACATCTAATGTTAAAGGTACTTTTCTTGTACTTTCTAAAGCAACTAATTCAATTTTGATTGAAGAATCCCAAACACGTTTTGCAGCAAATGGATCCCAAAATACATTCCACTCTGCTGTTCCATCATGCTCCGGTTCTTCAATATTACCATGCTCTAAAAATGTTCCACCCATCCAATATAATTTATTGATTTTTTCTTCAATGCTTGCATCCATTTCTAACGCTCTTGCCAAATCGGTTAATGGACCAACAAAAACTAAATCAATTTTTTCATCACTATTTTTTAAGACATGCACTAAATCTTCATGTGCTTTCAAAGAACTATCTTGAACACTTACTGGTTTATGTTCATTTAAAATAGGTAAGGCATCTACTGTAAAAGCGTGCATGCGCCATTCTTTAGGAAATGGATGAACCGGTCTTGAATTAGAAGATGCAACTTTGATATGTTTTTTATCTTTTTCTGATCCGAATTTTTCAATAATTTTTTTACTTGCAGATACGGCAGGTTCTAAATAACAATCTGCTTCAATGACACCAACACCAACAACTTCAACATCGTCCATTTTCAATAATAAATATAAAGATACTAAATCATCTACACCACCGTCATGGTTTAAATATACTTTTCTTGTCATATTCTCTCTACCTTCTTATTTTAATAAATCAAAATATTTTTTATTGCTTGTTGTACTACGCATTCCTTTTAAAATAGCCTCTGTATACTCGAGTGAATCTCCTTTCATACTGTTACGCATTTTAAAAATTAAGTCTAAACGTTTTTTATCTATCAATAATTCTTCACGACGTGTGCCTGATTTTTTTATATCAATTGCAGGAAAAATACGTCTTTCTGCTAGTTCTCTGGATAAATGTAATTCCATATTACCAGTTCCTTTAAATTCTTCATAAATCACATCGTCCATGCGACTACCTGTATCAATCAATGCCGTTGCAAGAATTGTTAAACTACCGCCGTCCTCAATATTACGTGCAGCTCCAAAAAAACGTTTTGGTTTATAAAAAGCGGCTGGATCAATCCCTCCACTCAATGTTCGACCAGACGGAGGAATAACAAGATTATATGCTCTAGCTAAACGGGTAATGCTATCCATTAAAATGACAACATCTTTTTTTTCTTCAACTAAGCGTAATGCTCGTTCATGAACTAACTCAACTAAGCGTACATGGTTTTCAGGTTGTTGATCAAATGTCGAATAAACCACTTCTCCGTTAATACTGCGTTCTAAATCAGTTACTTCTTCTGGACGTTCGTCAATCAATAAGACAATTAAATAAACGTCTGGATAATTTTGTGTAATTCCTTTGGCAATCGTTTTAATCAATGATGTTTTACCTGCTTTTGGAGGTGCAACAATTAACCCACGCTGTCCAAACCCAATTGGTGCTACCCAGTCAATCACACGTGCAGCAATATCATTTGTTTTATGTTCCAAAACAATTTGTGTGTCTGGATAAAGTGGGACTAAAGCTGGAAAATGCTCTCTTTCTTTAGCTTTTTCTGGATCTTGTCCATTGACTTTTAACACATGCATTAACCCATTGCGACGTTCACTTTGTTTTGGTGGACGAGCTGTTCCTGTCACTAAATCGCCTCTTCTTAAATCAAAGCGACGCATTTGTGAATTAGAAATATAAATATCTTCTTGACTTGGGGTATAGTTTATTGGACGTAAAAAACCGTAGCTATCTTGTCCGTTATAAACAACGTCTAAAACACCTTCAACTGTAAAGAAACCTTGTGTTTCTTCTTGTGCACGAATGACAGCCATGCACAATTCCTTTTTATTCATTTGACTATATGAGGGAATATTTAATTCTCTAGCATATTTATAAATTTCTTTTAACGTTTCTTGCTCAAGTGTTTCTAAAGTCCAAATATTTTCCATTAGTCGCCTCCAATTTCAACCATTTCAATATCCGCCCCTAATGCACGTAAATTATCGATAATATGGGCATATCCTCTTAAAATATGCTCTACACCATAAATTTCTGTTGTTCCCTCTGCCATTAAACCGGCAATTAATAAACATGCCCCTGCTCTTAAGTCGCTAGCTGTGACTTGTGCACCCATAAGGCGTTCAGAAGGCCCATTGAAACGAATCGTATCTCCTTCTACTTTGACATTTGCACCCATTCTCACCAATTCAGCAATGTGTTTCACACGTTTTGGATAAATCGTATCTAAAACCGTTCCCGTTCCTGTTGCTTTTAATAATAATGGTGTAATCGGTTGTTGTAAATCAGTCGCAAATCCCGGATAAGGTTGCGTTTTAATTGATACCATATTTAATTCTTTCGTTGGTTTTACTAAAATATCTTCTTCTCCAACAACAAAATCAACACCCATTTCGTCTAATTTCGCCAAAAAACTTTCAATATGTTCGGCTATGACATTTTTGACTAAAATACCCTCACCGCAAGCGGCTGCCAATGACAAATACGTTCCTGCTTCAATACGATCTGGTATAACGGCATGTGTACAGCCATGTAAGTGTTCCACACCATCAATACGAATAGTGGCTGTACCTGCACCACGAATATTAGCACCCATTTTATTCAATAATGTTACCACATCAACAATTTCAGGCTCTTTTGCAGCGTTTTCTATAATGGTTCTACCTTTTGCTTTCACCGCTGCAAGAATACAGTTAATTGTGGCACCAATAGACACAACATCAAAGTAAATACGTGTGCCATGTATCCCGTGTTTTTTAGCATCTAAAGAAATAGCACCTTGTTCATTCGTCACGGTTGCACCTAATTTTTCAAAAGCTTTAATATGCTGATCAATTGGACGAGGACCTAAAAAACATCCTCCAGGTAATCCAATAACTCCTTCATGAAAACGAGCCAATGTTGCACCCATAAAGTAATAAGAAGCACGTAAACTTTGAATTTTACCACTTGGCATTGGAACAGATTTTATATGTGTTGGATCTATTGTTAACACGCCATTATCAAATACTGCCTTTACATTAAAATCATGTAATATCTCAATCAATGCATGTACATCTTTAATATCTGGTACACCTTCTAAAGTTACTGGGCTATCCGCTAAAATGGCAGCTGGAATAAGTGCTACAACACTATTTTTTGCACCATTTATTGTCACTTCCCCAAATAGTTTTTTGCCCCCGTGAACAACAATTTTTTTCATGTTTCATTCTCCTTAAAACGTATCTACTATCTCTCATTCGCAAATTTCTTATTTTTGTCTAAATGACAAAAACACCCATTTTAGAATAGCTTAAAATGAGTGAAATGTCTATCTTTTTATGTTGTATTCACGTTTCTTCTATAATTCATAGTGATGTATTATAAAAACCTAGCGAATGACTGTTTTCATTCGCTAGGTTGTTTCTATTTTTCAATATTTTCTTGTTCTTCTCTAATTTTTTTGATGATACTTCCCATTTTGATTGCTTCATCATTATAATAACGGTATTGACGTGCAGCACCGTCACCGATATAACTAATTGGAGAAAAGATTTCACTTCTGAATGCTTCATTTTCGTCAATTAAAGAGTCGTCAACGACACGTCTTGTCACACGAGCAATAACATTTGTTAATGCGCCACATTCAACCATTTCAATCACTTCACATTCAATAGAAACAGGGCAAGCATCTACTAGTGGTGCATCTACTGTTTCACCTAGTGTATAGGTTAAGCCAGTAATAGCAAATTTGTCTTTACGGCTATTAAAACCAGCTAATTCAGATTCTTTTGTTAGTTCTTGTGTTGGAATATTTACTGTAAATTGACGGTGTTTTGTAATTTCTGTAATGGCATTGCCTTTTGTTCTCATGGCAATAACCATCATACTCCCTAAAGAATAAGCTGAACTAGATGTTGAGATATTGTATCCGTGAACATCGTCTTTGTATCCTAAAAAGAAAACAGGAAATCCAAAGTATAATTTTCTTGTTTCAAATGTTTTTTTCACTTTTTTATTCTCCATTCATATTTTGTCTTTGACTTTCTAATTTTACAACAATTTTTCGTAATTGGCACTTAGAATATTTTGGATTTTGAGATTCTTTTAATAAATTTTGTGTCACGGGATGTGTCACGTTCATTGGTATATTGAAATCATTGATTTCATCAACAATTTCTCCTTCAAACATCACTAATACACGATGACATATTGCATAGCATAAATTAAAATCATGTGAAATAAACACATAGGTTTGATTGTATCTTGCTTTTAAGTCATATAAAAGTTTTAAGAGTTGTCCTTGAATTAAAGGGTCTAATCCACTTAATGCTTCATCAAAAATAATGACATCTGGTTTTAGTAATAATGCTCTAGCAATACAAATTCTTTGTAGTTGACCTCCACTTAGTTCTTTAGACGTTTTTTCCAAATAAGTATCATCCAATCCTACATCTTTTAAAATAGCACTAATTTCTTCCATTTGAATGGTTTCTTTTAATGCTTCACATAAAATTTGCTTTACAGTAAATAATGGATTAACCGCATGAAATGCATCTTGAAACACAAGAAGAATACGAACTCCATCTTTTTTAACACAGTATGGTTTTCCGTCTAATAATACTTGTCCTTTTGTTGCTTTTTCAAGTCCAATAAGAATTTTTGCCAGTGTACTTTTACCACTGCCACTCTCACCCATAATACCAATAATTTCACCTTTTTTGATATGAAAATGACAGTCTTTTAATATCTCTTTGCCTTGAAAACTTTTATAAATATGCTGACATTCAATCATGTTCATTCACCAACCGTTCATAAGGATTGCCTAATACCAATTCTTGTGTATAAGGATGTTGAGGATTTTCTAATACGTCTTCTACAAAGCCCCTCTCGACAATATCGCCTTTGTACATGACTAACATTTCGCCACCTAATGCATGTGCTAAGTCGTAATCATGCGTGACAGTAATCAATGTTTTTCCTTTTTCAAGTAACATTTTCAATAGGCGCACGATATTATCTCGGTTATAAGCGTCTAATGCAGAGGTCGGTTCATCTAAAATAATTGTATCCGTATTTAAACATAACAAAATAGCTAACATGACACGTTGAAGCATTCCTCCACTTAACTCAAATGGATACTTTTCTAATACGTCTTGTGGATGTCCTAGGCGAACATCTTTCATAGCTTGAATGGCTTTGTCCAAACAAGCCTCTTTAGACATTTTGTCGTGACTTAAAATGGTTTCTAAAAAGTGTACTTTTATTTTTTGGAATGGATTGAACATTGCCATTGGATTTTGTACCATATAAGCAATTTGTGTACCACGAAGTACTTGCCATTCTTTTTTTGACAAATCCAATAATGATAGGCCTTTATACAATATCTTTCCACTAATGATTGCTTGTTTTGGTACTTGTCCAATAATCATTTTGGTTAAAAGAGTCTTACCAGAACCACTTTCCCCAATAATGATTAAAGACTTACCTATTGTTAAGTCAATATCAATATGGTTGAGCAAAACAGTATCACCAATTTGAACAGATAGAGCATCTACAACTAATTTTTCCATAATTGTTTCCACCCTTTCTCATCAAAATGTTCTCCTAATAAATTAAAAGAAATAACTGTTAAGAAAATGGCAAGACCAGGGGACATCATCGTCCAAACAGCTGTTCTGAAATATGGACGTGCGTCGTGTAACATCATGCCCCATTCTGACACATTGGGTTGAACACCAATACCTAAAAATGAAAATCCTGAAATCATTAAAATAATATTCCCGATATTCATTAAAGCTACAACTAAAATAGGTTTATAAATAAATGGCAAAATATGTACTTTTAGCACGTGTATAATAGGCATTCCCATTGTGAGTGAAGCTGTTACAAATGATTCTTCTTTGGCACTTTTTACAAGATTGATAACTAAACGAGCATAATAAACCCACTCTACAATGACAACCGCAATGACCATATTACTCATTCCTTGCCCTAAAATACCAATGGTTGCCAAAGACAACAAGAAACTTGGGAAAGCAGAAATGACATTGGCAAACCATAAAAATGTTTGTTCCACTTTTCCTTGATACCAGCCAATGATTAAACCAATAGTAACCCCTATTGTTACTTCTAGTACGGTAATTAAAAATGCTAAAAATAAAGAAAATCTAGCCCCATACAACAATCTAGACAAAACATCTCTACCTAATTGATCTGTTCCTAATAAATGAGATTGCTCGGGTGCAAGTAATTTATGCGTAATATCCACATATTGCGGATCAAATGGAGCAATCATAGAGGCAAAAATCGCACAAATAAGTAAAATAGATAAAATGGTCAGTGAAAAAATAAAACGTTTAGACATGTTTGGTTTCACCTCTTTTTCTAATACGTGGGTCAATCCATAATGTAATATCGTGTACCACTAAATTATTGACTAAAAATAAGGAACCAAATAAGAGCATGCACGCTTGAATAATCGGAATATCTGTTGATTGTAAAGCGTGAACAAATAATCCTCCGATACCATTAAATGCAAATACTTCTTCAATAATCAATGATCCTGTAATTAAATAAATAAAGGTCAAACTAAGTCCTGTTACAATAGCTGGTAGAGCATTTCGTAATAAGTGATGTTTAATGATATAAGACATTTTGACACCACGTAACATTGCATTTTGGACGTGGACACTGTCCATTTGTTCACTAATCACTTTACGAATGAGTGCTATATATTGCCCAATAATTGGAATACTCAATGTAACACTTGGTAAAATAACACTTGTTATATCTCCTTTACCGGAAACGGGTAGCCATTTTAATTGAACGGCAAAAAGAATAATCAATAGATAACCTAACCAAAACGTAGGCACGGAAACACTTGAAAAACAGAAAAATTGTATTACTCTATCCAAAATAGAGTGTTTGCGTATACCTGTTAGTACACCTAATGGTAACGATATGACAATAACTAATATAAATGAAATAGATCCTAAATATAAAGTCGATAAAAAACTTGTCGCTACAAGTGGTAAAACGGGTAATTTTAATAAATAGGAGTTACCAAAATTACCAACAATCGCTTTAGATAACCAATCTAAATATTGTTCAAGCCATGATTTATTTAAGCCTAAATACTCTCTTGCATTGGCTAAAGATTCTGCTGTAATACCAATTTTGGAAATGCGTAAGTAACTTTCAGCGGGATCTTGAGAGGATAGTTTTGTTAGCAAAAAGGTCAATATCGAGATTAGTAATAAAGCAACAAAAAATGATAGGCATTTTTTTAACATATCTTCTTCATCCTTTTCTAAATGAAAGCCCCACTTATGCGTGTGGGGCCTCTTCTCTTTTATAAATGTACTATTTTGCTTTACTAATGTAGCGTAGTGGTAGAGAATTTTCTTCAGGTGCAAAACGTACACCTTCTAATTCACCTGCACGATAAACAGATACAACAGATTGATACGTAATTGGAATATACACTGCTTCTTCGTGTAAGATTGTCAGTGCTTTTTTATAACCTGCATCAACTTTTGCTTCATCTGGTTCTACCAATGTTTCTCTTATGACTTTGTCTAATTCAGGTTTAACCGCCAATGCTTCTAAAGAAATACTTTCAGGATGTCCATGTTCTGCTGTTTCAGCAAGTGCTGTCATCCATGCGTGTGGATCCCATGGTGCTCCCCATGAATACGTTAGCATCATGTCAAAATTACCTGATTTTGCATTTGTCCAGTATCCATTTTCTTCCATTGCTTGTAATTGCACATCAATTCCTAATTTTTTCCATTCACCTTGGAAATATTCACCTAAATCTTTATCTGCGGCATTAGTTGAAATATATGGCATGTTGATTGTTAATTTTTTACCGTCTTTTTCACGAACGCCGTCTGCACCTTTTTTCCATCCGGCTTCATCTAATAGTGATTCTGCTTTTTTGACATCATATTCATAAGGTGTTAATCCTGCGTCAGAGTGAGGTGTTTTTTTAGAGAAAATAGTGTCTGCTGGTTTTTCTGTTCCTCTAAATAAGTTCTCTGAAATTTCTTTTTTATTCATCGCATGATTCATTGCTTTACGAACGACTCTATCTTGGAAAACAGGCTGTTTAGCATTCAATAATAATAAACGTGTAGATAGTGGGTCAGATACCCCTGTTTTATATTTACTATCTTTTGCATATTGTGCAAAAGTATCTAAACTAATCAATCCATTTCCGTATAATAAGTCTAAATTACCAGACTCAAACTCTAATACTCTCGTTTGTGGGTCTGCAATGATTTTAATCGTCACTTCTTTTAATTTTGGTTTTTCTCCCCAATAATTTTCATTACGAACAAAAGTTGCATACTCGTCTTTTTTCTTTTCTTTTAAAACCCATTGTCCTGTTCCAACAGACATTTTTACATTGTCTTTGGTTGTATCATCACCCTCTGGAAATCCTGCATCTCCTAAGAAACGAATTGGGCGAATCATGGCTAAATCATACAATGTTGCACTGTAAGGTTGTTTTAATGTTAATTCAAATGTGTAGTCATCAACAACTTTATATGTGTCTAATTGTTGTGTGAAATTAAACCATGAATGATTTGATTTATTTGCTTCTGAAAAAATTGTATCGAAATTACGCTTAACGTTTTTAGCATTAAATTCAGATCCATCTGAGAATTTAGCATGTCTTAATTTAAATGTGTATGTTTTACCGTCTTCACTAATTTTCCACGATTCTGCTAAAACAGGTTCGATAACACCGTTGTCCCCATAACGTACTAAGCCCTCATAGACCATATCTTGTGTCACAAATTGATCCGGATTGTAGCGATGCGGATTTAAATCTCCAACATCTTGACTCCATGCAATTGTTAATTTTTCTTTATCGGACGCCATTTCTGTTTTATCCATTTTATTTTCTGATGTTGCGTCTTGTTTTTGTTGACAAGCTGCTAACATCAGCACTGATCCTGCTAAGCCAAGCCATAATTTGCTTTTTTTCATAATAATAAAATCTCCCTTGAATTTAATATTTTCCTTCTAAATAATCTCTTAACTCTTCAACAAACGTTGTTGGCAGTTTTAAAATATTTTGTAACTCGTCTTTATAAACAGTGATAATTTCGTTTTCTCTTCCTTGAGCAACTTTTTGGGTCCATTCAGGATCTAGTAATAATGGTTTTCCCAATGCAAACAATGGAATATTGGCATCCAATACTTTTTGAGCATCTTCACCTGTTCGAATATTTCCAACAGCAATAAAAGGTACTCGATTGTCAATTTTCTCAACAATTTTATGCATAATTGGTTCTGTTTGATTGGTTTCTCTAAGAGATGAACGCCATACATTTGATACTGAAGTATGCAAATAATCTATACCATTACGAATGAGTTGCTCAATCAACTGTAATGTATCAAACAGTGTAATACCTGGATTTTCAATTTCTTCTGGAGAAAAGCGATAGCCTAGTAAAAATGGTTTTGTTGCTTTTTCTTTAATAAGCTGTTTCGCCTTTTTCACTAATGTTTTTGAAAAACGCATTCGATTATTTGGTGTTCCACCCCATTTATCACGACGAATATTTGAATGTGGTGAATAGAATTGTTGTAGTAAATAAGTATTTGCACCATGCAATTCAACCCCATCAAATCCTGCTTCCATTGCACGTTCAATTGCACGTAAAAACAGATCCATCATCTCATTTACTTCGGGTGCTGTTAGTGCTCTTGGTGTAACCGTAAAACTTCTAATCGCATTGACAGCACTTGGTGCAACAGGCTGTTTGCCACCTATCACATCAGGAAAGACCATTCTACCTCCATGATAAATTTGTAAAATTGCCAAACTACCTTCTTCTTGAATGGCTTTTGCTAATCGGCTTAATCCTTCAATTTTATCGTCTTCAGCGACGCTAAAACTGTTTTCAAATGCTTGTCCTAAAGGATCAATATAAGCACAACCTGTGACAATCATACCTACTCCTTTTGCACGTTGTTTATAATAATCAATATCTGCTTGTGACACATAGCCTCCTGGTTCACATGCACTAATGGTCATAGGGGCCATGACAACTCTATTTCTTAATTCTACCCCATTTTCAAATATTACTTTATCTTGAATATGTTTCCCCATTTTATGCCTCCTTCCTAGTTATTAAATAGCTTTCCCATTCATTAGAATGGGTGTTTTCAAAGCATGTGACAGTACCTTGTGGAAAATCAATGTTCCAAAAAACAGCATCTTTATCAATCACTGATTGATAGAGCAACCGTAACACGCCTAAATGTGCCACAATCGCAATACTGTCGTTTTGATGGGCTTTCAAAATTCTGTCAAATGCTTCCCAAACACGATGTTGAAACTGAGTAAATGGTTCAGCTAGTGGTGGAGTTACCTCAAAAGGTGCCTCCAACCACGCTTGCCATTCCTCAGGATATGTTGCTTGAATTTGATCAGCATTTAACCCTTCCCACTGACCAAATCCTTTTTCATCAAAGCCTTTTACTGTATCAAATACTTGATTTTCAAAAATGATACTGGCTGTTTCATAAGTTCTTTTTAATGTACTGATGTAAATTTTATCGACTGGATAATCTGCCATAATGTCTTTTATGCGATGTGCTTGTTGTTTACCTGTGTCATTGATAGACACATCTGCACTCCCGTAAAAACATCTTGCTTTATTATAATCCGTTTCGCCATGTCGCATCATATAAACTTTCATATCATCAGTCCTAACAATAATAAGATATGAGCAATTTCAACAAATGCTCCTAATGTATCTCCTGTATGCCCATCTATTTTTTTGTAGACAAACCATCTATATCCCACTGCTCCTAATAACACAAGCATATATCCTACAAAGCCTTTTATACCAAATACCAACGTTAACGATATAATCGGTAGTATTTGTGCCAAAGCAATTTGGGTTAAAGTCGTTCCTGAGAAAAATTGGCCAGAACCTCCTGTTGCTCGTGCATAAGTCATTTCATAAAGTTGTAACGATAAGCCGGCTTTACCTATCATGGATAGACAAACAACAATAAACCATTTAGGTTCTGGTAAATACGAAAAAGATACAAACATTACACTATAATACAAAATTAAGGCGAGCACACCATTACTACCAATGCGACTGTCTTTCATGATTTCTAACATACGTTCTTTTTTTCGTGAGGAAAACAAGCCGTCTGCCATATCTGCCAAACCGTCTAAGTGAAATCCTCCTGTTAATAAAACATCAAACAGAAAGGTAAGTATCCATGCAATTAGCTTTGGTAAAAATAATTGGGTAATAAAGTAAAATGCTCCAGATATAAGACCAATCAAAAAACCAAATAATGTAATAAATGGAATTCCTTTTCGCACATAAGATATATCTATCGTTTTAGGAATAGCAATGCGACTAAAAAATTGTGTGTAAATAATCAATGCTTTTATCATTTTAATCGTTGTGATAGTCCACAAATGACTAAGTAGACTTCACTTGCCTCCTTTGCTAAATGTTGATTGATATTGCCTAGAACATCTCTAAAATAGCGCCCTAATGCTGTATCAGGGACAATACCCAATCCGATTTCATTCGTCACAATATACATTGTTGTATCTTTTTCTCTAACAGCATCCATCACGGCTTGCCATTCTTTTTGAATATGTGCTGTCACAATACTTTGTTGTTCTTTCGTTAAAAAATTCGTATCTTCCATCATAATTTTCTCAGGAAATAATGTTTCTACCGTATCAAACAAAACATTCGTCGTTAACATCGTGGCACAATCTAATAAATAATAATCGTACGATTGTGTCTGTATCCATGCACCAATATGATCGTATTGTTCATGGTTTCCCCATGATTTTGGTCGACGTTCTTGATGCAACCGTACACGCTCTTGCCATTCTGCATCCGGTTGTTTCATCACCCCTGTGGCAATATAGCAAACATTGTCTTTATCCCACAGCTGTTCTTCGGTAAAGGAAGATTTGCCACTTCTAGCACCTCCCGTGACTAATACAATCTTACCCATATAGCTCACCAAATACATCGTCAAATACATTCAATGTACGTTCAATATCTTCTGTCGTATGTGCTGTTGACATGAAATTCGATTCATATTGAGAAGGTGCAATATACACCCCTTTTTCAAGTAATAAACGATGCACTTTAGCAAATAAATCTTGATCACTTGATTTAGAATCTTCAAAGTTTTTTACTGCATTTTCGTTAAAGAAGAATCCAAACATTGTCCCTGCACTCACGACTTGTAAAGGTATAGTGTATTTGTTTGCCAACTCTTTCAATCCTGTACACAGCATATCAACATGTTTTTCCATTTGTTTAAATAAATCGGGTGTTAAACGGTTAACTGTTTCATAACCTGCCGTCATGGCAATCGGGTTACCAGATAATGTCCCTGCTTGATAGATGCTACCTAAAGGGGCTACTTCGTCCATATATTCTTTTTTACCACCAAAAACAGCAACTGGGAAACCACCACCCACGACTTTACCAAGACAAATTAAATCTGGTTCAACATCATATAATCCTGTTGCGCCTGTATAACTTGCTCTAAAACCTGTCATCACTTCATCAATAATAAACAATGCGCCGTGTTTTTTTGTCAATGAACGAATGGCTTGTATAAATGCTTCATCGGCTTTAATCAAACCCATATTGCCTGCAACTGCTTCGATAATGACACATGCAATATCATCTCCACATTGTTCAAAACATGCGTTTAATGCCTCTATATCGTTATAAGGTAATGTTAGTGTATCTTGTGCCGTAGAAGCCGGTACACCCGGAGAATTAGGCAATCCAAATGTCGCCACACCCGAACCCGCTTGAACTAAAAACGCATCACTATGCCCATGATAACAGCCAATAAATTTAATAATTTTATCACGTTTTGTTACACCACGTGCCACACGAATGGCACTCATAGTTGCCTCTGTTCCTGAGCTAACCATACGTAATTTTTCCAAATAAGGTACTCGTTTTTGTAATAATTCACCCAATCGTGTTTCTGTTGGACTTGGAGCACCATAACTTGTTCCTTTTAACACAGCTTTTTGAACAGCATCAATCACATCATCTTGTGCATGGCCTAAAATCATTGGTCCCCATGACAACACATAATCAATGTATTGATTACCGTCAACATCATAAAGATAGGCTCCTTTTGCTTTATCAATGAATAAAGGTATACCTCCCACAGCTTTAAATGCTCTTACTGGACTATTTACTCCACCTGGAAATACGTTTTGAGATGCCTCAAAAGATTTTACTGACTGTTCTATTTTCATTGTTTACTCCTTACTGCTGAAGATATGTTGCGGCATCTTTGGCAAAGTATGTTAAAATTAAATCTGCTCCAGCACGCTTCATACCTGTTAACATTTCTAGAACGACTAATTTTTCATCAATCCAACCATTTTGTGCGGCTGCTTTCACCATGGCATATTCACCACTTACATTATACGCAACAACTGGTAAATGCGTTCTTTCTTTTACATCTCTTAAAATATCTAAAAAGGCAAGTGCAGGTTTAACCATTAAAAAGTCTGCACCTTCTTCTTCATCACTTTTTGCTTCTCTTAGTGCTTCTAAACGATTAGCAGGATCCATTTGATATGTTTTTCTATCGCCAAAAGCTGGTGCACTTTCTCCCGCATCTCTAAATGGTCCATAAAAGCTAGAAGCGAATTTCACAGAATACGACATAATTGGTGTATAAGCAAAACCTGCTTCATCTAATCCTTTGCGAATAGACATGACATACCCGTCCATTGCATTTGACGGAGCGATAATATCTGCACCTGCTTTTGCTTGTGAAATAGCTACTTGGGTTAATTTCTCAAGAGATATATCATTACAAACATGACCTCTATCTAATAAACCGCAATGTCCATGACTTGTAAATTCACATAAACATGTATCAGCAATTACAATTAAGTCTGGATAATGTTTTTTGATTAAACGAATAGCTTGTTGCACAATCCCATCATCGTCCCATGCGGCTGAACCAATCTCATCTTTATGCTTTGGAATACCAAAAATAATAATAGCTTGTATACCTAAAGAAACAATCTCTTTGACTTCATCTAACACATGCGTTAATGGTAATTGATATACATTAGGCATTGACAGAATTTCTTTTGGTTCTTGTAAATCTTCTTTTACAAAAATTGGTTGAATAAAATCATTAACAGACAAACTTGTTTCTCTTACTAAATCTCTAAATGCCTTTGTTTGTCTTAAACGTCTATGTCTGGCAAACATGTCATTCACCTCTTTCTCTATTTTGAATAATGGTTTCAATCATATTATCAATGGCCGGTGTATCTGGCATAAAATCAACAATTTGATGACTGTTCATCACAGCTTGTTGTGTTGTCGTACCAATAACAGCAACTTGATGATGTTTTGGTAATTGTTCTCTAACCTGTATCAAACTTTCCCAAGCAGATGGACTAGCAAATGTCCAAATCACATCTTTTTCTTGACACAATGCCTCAATCATAGATTGTCCTTTTTTATTTGGTTTTGTATCATACATTGCCCAAGCTAATGCTGTATGCCCATTATCTTTTAGTGTTTGTGCAATAATTAGATTAGATAAACTACTTTGTGGCAATAATACTGTTTGATGTGACAGACCAAGTGTCAACCACTCTCCTACAAAATCAACACCGTATTGACTAACACTTTCAAAATCAACTGTATGACCTAAATCCTCTACACTTTGTGTTGTTTTATGTCCAATCGTTGCAATACGGACATTTAAATCACGCATATAAGGTGCAAAGCACTCTGCCGCCACTGCACTCGTAAAGAAAACCCAGTCGGCTTTATGCAAATTATTTAAAATCATCTTTGGCATATCATTTGCTGTACAATGTATCAATGGTGCATGAACAATATCTAATCCCAATGTGTTTAATGTATTTGTCCAATCTTTTTCTAAAGGATGCTCTCTTGTAAATACAATTTTTCCCATTGGCATCACTCCTTATTTTATAATGACGATACCGTATGTTTTATCATCATATCTCATGTTCTACTATCTCTTGTTCTTAACTACTTTTTCCGACCAAAAGCACCTTGTGCCTCTAAACAATCTGCCGCGTTTTTTGCTAATGTATGTGCTTGTTCATCAGAAACAGTTGCATATACACATGTCATTGTTTCTTCTGTTGCCAACATCGTTTGTAGTGTATATATATTATCTTGTACAGTGGCATAGGCACCAATAGGAAAAGTACAATCACCATCCATTTGTTTTAAAAAGTCACGCTCAATGGTTACTTCTTGTGCCGTTTTTTCATCGTGTATACGTTGAATAATGTCTAAAACATGCGTATCTTCTTCACGACATTCAATCGCTAAAGCACCTTGTGAAATAGCAGGTAAAAATACTTTTGTATCTAGTGGTTGTAAGGATAAAGTTTCTTTTTCTAACCACCCCATACGCGATAAACCTGCCATTGCTAAAACAATGGCATCATATTCTCCGTCTAACACTTTTTGAATACGTGTATCAATATTTCCTCTTAATGCAACAATGTTTAAATCAGGTCTTAATTTTAATAATTGTGCTTGACGTCTTAAACTACTTGTACCAACTTTTGCACCTTGCGGTAATGTATCTAATGTCATATTTGGCTGATGAAAAATCATACAATCTCTTACATCTTCACGTTTTGGAATAGCGCCTATAACACAGCCATTTGGCAAAATAGACGGTACATCTTTTAAACTGTGAATAGCTATATCAATTTTTTTGTTTAGTAACCCCACTTCAATATCTTTGACAAAGACACCTTTTCCACCAATTTCTTGTAAACTGGCATGTACTAATTTATCGCCTGTTGTCTGGTAGGTCACTAATTCAAACGTCACATCAGGATTTGCTTTTTCTAATAAAGAAATCACTTGTTTTGTTTGTGTTAACGCTAATTGACTTTTACGTGTTCCTACTTTAATAATCATATATTACTCCTGTGTTAAATCTAATCCAAAAATCTTTGCAACAAGTGCAATGTCATACTCCGAATTTTCTCCAACAGACATTTCTTTTAATTGTAAAATCGGATTTTTTAATAGTTGATTGACAATACTCTTCATGTGTTTTTGAATAAGTTTGTGTTCTCTTTCTGATAAATGTGGTAATTTTCTTTCCAAACTGTCTAAAGCAGAGGCTTGTGCATTCAGAGCATTTTCTCTTAATTGCTTAATAAGAGGTACAATCCCTAAATTTTTACGCCATTCATCAAAAGCTACTAGTTCGTCATCAATCTTTAATACAATTTGATGTGCAATTTGTTCTCTTTGTGCTTGATAACTATCTAATTTTTGTGTCAGTGTATCAATATCATACAAATCTACCTTGGATGTTGGATGCACCGTTCTTGGTACCCCTAAATCAAAAACAATCGCTTGTTCTTTTAACATTGTTGGATGTACTAAATACGTTTGTGTACTAACAGCAGAAAAGACAATATCCGCTCTTGGTAACTCTTTTTCTAAGGCATCAATCGGACAAATACAAATATGCTCATGTCTATTATATTTTTCTGCTTTTTCAAGTGTACGATTAAAAAAGAGAATTTCTTTAAAAGAACGTTCTAATAAATAATTAGCTAATAATTGTCCAATCTCACCTAATCCAATTAACGCAACCGTTTTGTTTGATGTTTCTAAATTTAAGGCATCTAAGAGTTGTATGGCTGCAAAACTTACTGATGTTGGACGTTCATTGATTTTATATTGCTCATGCATACGTTTAGCAAATGAAACAGCTTGACGAAATGCATTATTTAATATAATTCCTGTTGTTCCAACTACATTGGCTTTTTCAAAAGCCTTTTTGAGTTGTCCTAAAATTTGAGTTTCACCTAGTATTCTAGACTCTAAACCAACAGATACTTTTAAAAGATGTCGCAATGCTTCATCGGCTTCTTTCATAACTAAATATTTTTCCAATTCTGCTACATCTACTTGGAACCAATCTGCTAAAAAATGTTTTGCATAATAACGTCCTGTATGTAATTGGTCAACGACAAGATATAATTCTGTACGATTACATGTGGATACAATGCAATCTTCTAAAATACTTTTTTCTTTGTATAATGTTTTTAATGCTTTCTCTAATGTGTCATCAGAGAAATGAATCGCCTCACGAATATGAATAGGCGTATTTTTATGTGTTAACCCAACATACAATAAATACATAATGCTTTCCTCTTATATTTCGTCTAATAGTTTTTCTAATTTTTGTCTGATTTCTTTTGCTCTCATAGGAGAAACACCATTGGTTGAAATATTGATAGAAAAATCTTTTTTCTCAACGATAGATACATTATAGAAGTCTGAAAAATGTTTATCCCCTGTATTATTCACTAATTGACACGTATCGGCATCTCTCATAATTTGTACATTAACTTCTTGATCATCTGTACACGCAAAAACTAATTTTGCACCGTTTAAATCCCCTGTTTCATAACGACGTTCAATCCATGTAATGCATTCCTTTGGAATACTTTCATGCAATGTAGGACTAACAATCGTGACATGTGCCCCTTCTTGTAATAATTTTTTTAATTTTCTAGCTGCGACATTGCCCCCTCCAATCATTACAACACGTTTATTTTTAATGTTCATCATGACTGGATACATCTTTGTCTTCCTCCTGTTTTTTACTACGGAAAATTTTAGCACTACGTATATAATTTTTATCAGCTACTCCTAATCTGTAATTTACTAAACGTGCAATTACAAAGAAATAATCTGATAAACGGTTGATATATTGTAATCCAATCTCGTTTACCGCTTCATCGGCTTCAATAACAGCAACAATACATCTTTCTAAACGTCTTGTCATCGTTCTTGCCATATGGAATAAACCTGCTAAAGAATGTCCTCCTGGAATAATGAAATGTTCCAATTTAGGAGGAATACCCATATAAGCATCAATTTTTTCTTCTAAAAAGGTAACATCTTCTATTTTTTGTTTATATGGTCGTAATTCACGAGGAGTGGCTAAATCACTTCCACAGTCGAATAAATGTTGTTGAATTTCTTCACATTCTTCTGTTAAGTCATTCAACACTTCGTATTGTTTCATTTCTGCTGTTAAATAACCTAAAAAGGAACATAATTCATCCATAGTTCCATATGCTTCAACACGAATATGTGTTTTAGACACACGGTCGCCTCCATATAATCTTGTAAAACCTTTATCTCCGTATTTTGTATAAATTCTCATGCTAATCTTCCTTATTTAAAATCTTATAAATTTGTTCCATATCTAAACTATTACGCAAAATAGTGGCAAGTTTATCATATTCTCTATCTTTAAATTCTTTTATCGTCACTGGTTTTTCTGTAATTGGCTCTAAACCTTTTTTTACACGAATACCATTCAAATAATCTCTTGTCCAATCTAAATTATCAAATACACCATGTAAATATGTTCCTTGCACTTGCCCATTATGCCCAATTGCGCCATCTAGTCGACTTGTTTCTTCACCATTTTGGACAGTGATTGTTGAAAATGGTGTGACACCATCTGCAATCGTCGTTTCACCCATGTGTATTTCGTATCCTTCTAATACATGTCCATCGTGGTCTGCTTTAACTTGTGTTGTACGTTTCACAGATTTAAAAGTGGTACATGCGTCTAATAATCCTAATCCTTCAATTTCTTCAATAGAGGATTCAACATGTAGAGGATCTGTCATTTTTTTACCTAGTAATTGATAACCACCACAAATGCCAAAAATATGCACATCTTTTTCTAAACAATGTAAAATTTCTTTTTCTAAACCGGATTCTCTTAAATAATGCATATCTTCAATCGTATTTTTACTACCCGGTAAAATCAATAAATCAGGCAAACCAATGGCATCTCCTGGCATCACATAACGTACAGATACGTCTGGTTGAATTTCTAAGCTATGGAAATCTGTAAAATTAGACATACGTTTTAATCCAACAATCGCAACATCTAAATCTTTTTTCGTATCAAAACGTCTACTTTTTTGCACCAATGCAACACTATCTTCACTATCAATATCTAGATGTGCATATGGTACAACACCTAATACTTTTACATTTGTTAAAGATTCAATCATATCAATACCTGATTGAAGTAAGGCAACATCTCCTCTAAATTTATTGATAATGACACCTTTGACACGTTTTCTATCTTCTTCTGGCATAAGTTGAATGGTTCCATAAATAGAGGCAAACACACCGCCTTTATCAATATCCGCAACTAAGATAACAGGAGCATCTACTAATTTTGCCATACCCATATTCACAATATCTCTGTCATTCAAATTGATTTCAGCCGGACTACCTGCACCTTCTAAAACAATGACATCATTTTCATCACTTAATTGTTCATAAACTTCTTTGATTTTTGGTAATAGTTGTTGCTTAAATTCATGATATTCCACAGCGTCCATATCTGTTAATACTTCACCCATAAAGACAATTTGGGATTTTCTATCAGATGTTGGTTTCAATAAAACAGGATTCATACGTACATCTGGGTCAACACCTGCCGCTTCAGATTGAAACACTTGTGCTCTTCCCATTTCAGCACCTTTTTTTGTAATAAATGAATTCAATGCCATATTTTGAGATTTAAACGGAACAACAGATAAACCATCTTGTTTAAAAATACGACATAATCCAGCAACAATAATACTTTTTCCTGCATCAGATGCTGTCCCTTGAACCATAATTGATTTTGCCATGATGTTCTCCTTTATTTTCAATACATATTCTTTTATTTTACTATTTTTGTGCAAAATGTTCAAAGAACAATGCTTCATTTTTTGCAAGTGGCGTTCCAATAGTTTGATGTAATTTCACAATCCATGGAACAGACAAACCTGCTTCTTTTAATAACGTTGCTTCTTGAAATACTTGATATTTTTCTCCTTGAGTAAGAACCGAGCCTTTTTTAATCACATAGGCATAATCACAGCAATCATACATTAAATCCATATCGTGACTGGATAAAATAATACTTGTTCCTGCTTGAACTAATCGCTGCATTGTTTCATTCATTTTGTCACGTCCTTTTGGATCTAATCCAGCTGTTGGTTCATCCAATAGTAAAAATCTTGGTTGTAAAGCAAGCATCCCTGCAATCGCAACCCGTTTTTTTTGTCCATAACTTAAATATTGAACTGGTTTATCTTGTAAATGCGTAATATCCATTATATCAAGCACTTTAGAAACACGTTCATCAATGACCTGTTTGTCATATCCTAAATTTTTTAATGCCATTGCTATATCTTCTTTAACAATCGTATAAAAAATTTGTTGTTCAGGGTTTTGGAAAACCATATTCACTTTTTGACGATAATCGTACAATGCCTTTTTATTTATTGTAATGGGTTGATTATCAAAAATGATTTCTCCTGATTCGGCTTTGAGTAGTCCCATAATCAATTTCATAATCGTTGATTTACCACTTCCATTCATGCCTAAAATACCTGTTATTTTACCTTCTTGGAATGCCATAGACACATGGTGAATGGTTGGAACTTTATCATAAGCAAATGTAACATCATTTAGTTGCAACATGATTGTCAATCCTTTCTGTATTACTCCTGTTCAAATTTCAACGCCAATACATCATTTAATACATCATTATCATGTAATAACTTTATAAACAAAGTATTACATAGTATCCCCCATGCACGATAATTATTTTTAAAGCCTTTAAACGAAAATTTCAGATCTAGCGTATCTCTCATTGTGATAAATTCATATAAAACTAAAAAAATAAAGCGATACATTAAGACAATAATGTCCAATAAAAATGTGGGCACTTTACATTTTTTCATCAACTGAATGAGTTGAGAAAAGGGAACGGTCAACACGAAAAAATAAGTTGACACACAGGAACTATACACACGTAATAAAATCTCCAAAGCTAAACGAATACTTTTTTCAGTCATACCAATGTATCCATGAAACGCAGGGATAGAGAAAACAAAAGTATGCATATTTTTTCCGTACGTTAAAACAAATGTCAATAAACTAATAAAAATAAAAGGAATAATAACAAGTTGCCATTTGGCATAAACTGTCCACTTCACACGGGCAATATAGACTGTTATAGGAGCAATTACTCCTATAACAGCTAATTGAACCCACGCTATACCAGAAAAACTGAGTAGTAATAATCCAATATAGATGCACAATTTCTTTTCTGGCGACACATGTTTTAAACGATTTTCATGTGCGTATTTATCAAGCGTTAGCATTTTTAGATTTTCCTCTATTGTAACCAATCACATAGAAGATAATCCCTGCACCAATACTTCCTTGTAATGTAAATAATAAGCTTTCAACTTCACCAGCTGGCTCATATAAAGATTCAAACCATGGCTCATAGTCTGGTTGAACTTCTTTAATGGCTGTTTCTGCTGCATCATCGGTACCACCATATTCAGCATCTTTAGGTGCAAACACAAAAGCACCTAACATTACGCAAACGGCAGCTAAAAGTAAAAGAATGTTTTGTTTTTTCATTTGAATACCCCCGCTTTTTCAACATCGGCTGATGTAATTAAGTTGTATAGGACAACTGTTAATAAACCTTCAACAATCGCAATTGGAATTTGTGTTGTCAAAAAGACTGCCATAAATTTCACAATAGCACCAACAACACCTGTTTCTGCATCAGGGAAAACTAATCCTAATTGAACAGATGTAACAAAATATGTTGCGATGTCTGCAACAAACGCACATAAAAATAAAGATATACGTGTTGATACATTCATTTTTAACGCTAATTTATAGACAGCATAACCAACAAAAGGTCCTACAATCGCCATTGAAAATGCATTTGCACCTAATGTCGTTAACCCACCATGAGCAAGCAATAGCGCTTGGAATAATAAACAAATCGTTCCTAAAACACTAATAACACTAGGTCCAAACATCGCTGTTCCTAATCCAACACCAGTTGGATGTGACGTTGAGCCTGTAACAGAGGGAATTTTTAAGGCTGATAAAATAAAAATAAATGCTCCAGATAATGCCAACATTGTTTTATTTTTCGGATTTTCTGCTACAATTTTTTTCATTTGAACTAAACCTAAAATGAAAAATGGAATAAATACAATAAACCAAATACCTGCCCATAAAGGTGGTAAATAGCCTTCCATAATATGCATTGCATGAGCTGATTGTGATGAAATCAACATAAATAAAACAATCAAGGCGGAAAACATCACAATGTTTTTTACTGATTTTTTCATACTTCTTCTCCTTTGTTTGTCACAGAACATTTCTAAAAAAACGGTTACACTCCTTTCTTGAAAAAATTGAAACATCCCACAACTTTTTTTATGTTTAACACATAATGTGTTAAATAATAAACACATGGAACAAAAGAATAGATAAATGACCTATCTATTCTTTTGTATATATCATTAAAGTGGATTTTTCTTTACAATCATTGTTGTAAAGTAACTTAGTTTTTCATCCACAGAAAGATTTCTAACACCTTTTAACTCTGTTTGTTTATCCATTGTTGCGTTGCTTACTAAAAATGTATTATCCAATAACTCATATTTTTCCAATAATGGTAAAACTACGGATAAATGATTTGCCACTTTCATCAAAACAATCGTTTCATGATGACGTAATGCGGCTTCTATTTTGTCATGTCCTGCTGTTGCTGGAACAACGGCAAAAGATTCTTCATCCATTGTTAATGGTTGCCCTAAGAATGACGCAATACTTGAAAAAGACGTAATTCCAGGTATCGTTTGTGTATCAATATCATCTTTGACAATATCCAATAAATAACTGTATGTGCTGTATACCATTGGATCACCCAATGTAATGAAACCTACATTTTTACCGGCTTTCACATCTTCCACAATTTCTTGGGCAATTTGTTCCCACTGCCCTTGTTTTTCTTCTTTTGCTCGAACCATTGGAAAATGTCTTTGTTTAATTTCTAAATCACTTTTAATATATGGTTCAGCTATTGTTAATGCTAAACTTTTTGCACCTTTTTTTGCTTCAGGTGTGTATAAAATATCTAAATCATGAATTAAGCGACTTGCTTTTATTGTCACTAATTCACTATCTCCTGGTCCAACACCAATTCCGTAAAATTTCGCCATATTTTCTCCTATTATGCAATCACATCTAATAAATGTTGAATATATAATTGTTGTATTTCTTTATATTCACCTAAACCAATCAAGTGGGCTGTGACTGTATATCCTTTTTTACTAAAATATGTATACCATGAATCTTCTTCATCAGAAGCCATATCATTTGTTGCATGATCCCCAGCAACTAACATAAATGGTGCTAAATGAACGTGTTTTACATTTGTTTGTCTTAATCGTTCTTCAATCAATTCAACATCAGGATAACTTTCGACAGCTCCTACATAAACAGGTTCATTCATTAACATGTGATCGATGGCAGCATAAGATGTGAAAGCATAGTGTTGACTTCCGTGTCCCATTAACACCGTTGCCGTTTCTTCTCCAAATTGACCATATTTATCTAATAAAATACGTTTGATAGCTTCATAATCTTCAATACTGCTTAATAAAGGTTTGGCAATTTTTAATACATCAAATTTATCTTCAAATTGAATCGCTTGTACCAATACTTTTTCATATTCATCACCTAAAATCATATGCAATGGTTGTACATAAACTTCCGTAACACCTTCTTGATACATTCTTTCCAATGCTTGTGCCACTGTATCAATGTGCAAATCTTCTTGTTTTAAAATACGTCTAATAACAATATTTGATGTGAATGCACGATATACTTTATATTCAGAAAATTGATGTTGAATGGCATTTTCACAAGCTTCAATTGTTTTTTTTCTTGTTTCTGGGAATGTTGTCCCAAAACTCACAACTAAAATGGCTTTAGTCATGTCTATCCCTCCCTAATTTAAAATACGTTCACATGTTTTGACAATAGATAAAATAGTCGGTTCATCTGTTTCAACAATTGTTGTAAATCCTACTTTCTCAACCACTTTTCTTGTCATTTCTCCCATAACAATCACTGGTTTTTCTTTTAAAGAAACATCAACTTGTTCACTTACAGCAACCAATGTTTGTGCTGCAACTGAATTTGGTAAACAAATAACATCAAGGTCTTGCCAATTATCAGATAGAACGGCATGATCAAATGTCACATCATGTGTTTCTAAAGCTATAATGTCTTTGAATACTTCAGTCATTGCTTCATGTTTTTCTTTATCAACAAGTGCAATAAATTGTTCTTGTTTATTGTTTAGAGCATCCACTAGCATTGCATCATCAAACTGATTAACAGATAAGTCCACTAAAACACCTGTTTCTTTGACAGCTTTTAATGTATGATGTCCTAATGTATAAATATGTTTGTCTTGTAATGAACGAATATCCTTACCTTGCGATACTAATTCAGCCAAGAAATATTTCCAACTATGTGCGTCTGTGACAAATAAACCATTAACTTTGTCTAAATCAGGTAATGTAAAGTGTTGTTTTAAGAACGTATTTCTTGCTGGGAACGTATAAACACTAGCACCTGCATCTTTTAATAATTTTGGCAATTTACCTGTTTCAGATTGTTGAATTAACACACGTTTACCAAATAAAGCGAGTGCTTCATGGAAATTCAAATCATCTTTAAACGCAACAACTTGACCAATCACAATAACACTTGGTGCTTTAAATTGATGCTCTGATACAAGGGATACAATTGTTTCCAGCGTTCCTTTAATAGAACGTTGTTGTGGGTGTGTCCCCCATTCAACAATACCAACAGGCGTTTCTTTATCAAATCCTCTTGTCACAAGTTCTGTTACAATATTGTTTAAATTTTTCATTCCCATTAAAAAGACGAGTGTTCCTTTTAATTGAGAAATAGCATCCCAGTTCAATGCTTCATTTTCATCTTGTAAATGACCTGTAATTATGTGGAAACTTGTTGCTATATCACGATAAGTAATTGGAATACCTGCGTATGTTAATCCTGCAATAGCAGATGTCACACCTGGTACAACTTCAAAAGGAATACCTGCCTCTTTTAAAGCAATGCCTTCTTCTCCACCTCTACCAAAAACATAAGGATCGCCACTCTTTAAACGGACAACATGTTTTCCTTCTTTTGCTTTTTCGATTAAAATTGCTTCAATATCACGTTGTTTCACACAAGGCATGTTTGGTGCTTTACCAACATCAATTTTTTCACTTGTAGGTTTTACGTGTTGTAGAAGTGCTTGATTGACTAATCTATCATACACAACAACATCTGCTTCTTTTAATCGTCTAAGTCCTTTGACAGTTACTAATTCTTCATCTCCAGGACCTGCTCCTAGTAATGTTACTAATCCAGACATTTTATTCTCCTTTTGATTATTGTTTTACCAAATAATCACGTAATTCATCAATTGTTGATACCATCGCTGGATATTCAACTTTTGGACGTGAAATAACCACACAATCAATACCCAATTCTAAACATGCATCAATCTTGTCACGCACCCCACCAACATCGCCACTTTCTTTTGTGACAAAAACATTGGCATTCGCACGTTTTAATAATTCTTTATTACATTCTTTTGTAAATGGTGCTTTGATAGCATCAATTTGATCGGCTACCATACCGATTTTTTCGCAAGCAAGTAATACCTCTGATGTTGGTAACACACGAGCAATAATGCGTTTATCTGGTAAACCATCAACGAATAAAGGCAATGTTTTACTTCCCGTGCCTAAATAAACGACATGTCCTAAATCTTTGATAACCTCAATCGCCTCTTGTGTTGAATAAACAACAATCGCACCACTTAAATCTGATGTTGCAACACGTTCAAAACGCATATATTTTACACCAGCCATTTCTGCAGCACGCATTGCTTCCCTTGATACAATATCGGCAAATGGATGTGTCGAATCAATGATTTCATCGACATTATTTTCTTTAATAAAAGACACCATATCCTCAGCAGTCAATCTTCCTTGGATAACGGGTTGTCCATATTTAGAAGCTAAATGCTTACCATAGTCGGTTACCACTGATGTGGTAACCGAAATATTTAATTCATTTAATAATCCTAAGATAGCAGTACTATCTGATGTTCCACCAAATAATAACTTCATCATAATGTGTATCCTCTTGGTGTCACCATACGACCATTTTTAATGTATGTTTCTTTATTTCCAATGATAACAATAGTTGTCATATCTACTAATGACTCATCTAAGTCTTTAATTGTTGTTAAAACATACTCTTCTTTTTTACGACCAATATCTTTACCAATACCAACAATAGTATCTTCAGATTTATATTGAGAAATAATAGATAATGCTTTTGATAAATGATCTGGTCTACCTTTACTTCTTGGGTTGTACAAGCAAATAACAAAATCTCCTTGTGCAGCTGCATGTAGACGTTTTTCAATAATAGGCATTGGTGTCATCAAGTCACTTAAACTAATATGACAGAAGTCATTCATCAATGGAGCACCCATTACCGCAGCAGCACCTAAACTTGCTGTAATACCAGGAACAACTTTTACTTCTAAATCAGAATCTTCACCAATTAATTCTAAGATCAATCCAGCCATACCGTATACACCGGCATCTCCACTTGATACAACACCAACATTTTTACCTGTTTCAATCGCTAAATCAATCGCTTTTTGGCAACGATCGATTTCTTGACGCATACCTGTTGCAACATGCTCTTTATCTTTTACTAAATCACGGATTAAACGCATATATGTTGAATAACCAACAATAATTTCACAATCCTCAATAGCTTGTAATGCCTCACGTGACATCAATTCTTCTTTACCTGGTCCTAAGCCAATAACGTATAACATATTTTTCTCCTTCATATGTGCATCTTTTTTATCTTTGTACTGGATATTTTGCTAAAGCATACGTACATCCGTCTTTTGCAAAGCGATCGGTTAATACTTGACCACCACTTGCAACATCAGCGCTTGCTAAAGCAACACTTCCAACACCCACTGTTTTTTTCACAAATTCAGATTGTGGGTATTTGTCTGCTACGACTAATAATTGTTCTTTTGTAAATGTTTCAAAAGGACATGACAATGTTTTAGCAAGTTCTAAAATGGCATGCTCTTCTTTTTTTACATCAATGCTCACAATTTTAGCAATCTCATTTGGATGAATGCCTTCTTGCTGACAGAATAGATGAAATCCTTGTGCAAAAACATCTGCAGCTACATCTTTTCTAGCACCAACACCTAAAATATATGGTTTAGGATAAATAACGGCTACATCATCTCTAAAAACATCCATCTGTTCTGTTGTCATCACAATAATAGGATCGCTTCCTTGTAACACATTTTCTAAATCATCTTTTCCAATGACTGTTAGACCACGAAAATCACTAACCCATGGTTTTTCCTGATAGAAATAAACGGTTTTTTTACTACCTAAATAACTATTAAACGGTTTAATGAATGGACGTAATTCACTACGCCAACCATTAACAGATTGAGCTAAAGTATCTAATGCTGCCACATTTTGAACATCAGTTGCTGTTGTAATCACCGGATTACCACCTAATAATTCAGCAATTTGTGTAGCAATCGTATTTGCTCCTCCTAAATGACCACTTAATAAGCTGATAACATTTGTTGCTTTTTCATCCATGACAATAACAGCTGGATCGGCTGCTTTATCAGCAACTACTGGTGCAATAGAACGCACGACAATACCTGTCGCCATAATACAAATTAATACATCAACTTCTGTAAAAAGTGTTGCGATAGCTTTAACAGGACTTCCTTGTAGAGCAACCGTTCTTTCATCAGAAATTTTAGGCATTGTATAGACCGTACTTTTTTTATCTAATTTTTCTTGTAATGTGAGTGCGGTTTTTTTCCCAACCTCTGTTAAAGCAACAATAGCATAGGTTGATTGATGATTATTTTGCATGGCTACTTTTCCCGTGACGGAATTCATGTTCAAATTCCTCATGATATAGTTTTGAATAATAGAATTCTTCTCCTAGGAAATCACCAACTAAAATCAAAGCTGTTTTTGTAATACCTGCTTCTTTTACTTTGTCTGCTATTGTTTCTAATGTACCAAATACTTTTCTTTCCTCAGGCCATGTTGCTTTGTAAATAACAGCTGCCGGTGTCGTTACTGGATACCCACCTTCTACTAATTCTTCAACAACTTTTTCAACACCATGAATAGATAAGAAAATCGCCATAGATGTTCTATGCTGTGCAAAACTTCTTAATGATTCACGATCTGGTACTGGTGTTCTACCTGCCATACGTGTAATGATGACACTTTGTGATACTTCTGGTACTGTATATTCAGTTCCAATACTTGAGGCTGCTCCTAAGAATGAACTAACACCTGGTGTGCAGTCAAATTCAATACCACGTTTTTTCATTTCCTCTGTTTGTTCACGAATAGAACCATAAATAGAAAAATCTCCTGTTTGTAAGCGCACAACATCTTTTCCTGCTTTAACACCTGCTTCCATGACATCAATGATTTCCATTAAATGCATGCTCGCACTATCATAAATTTCTGCGCCTTCTTTACAGTATTCTAATAATGCTGGATTAACTAATGAACCGGCATAAATAACAATATCCGCTTGTGATAATTGTTTATATCCTTTTAATGTGATTAAATCCACATCTCCTGGTCCTGCACCAACAAAATGTACTTTTGACATAATTTTTCTCCTCTTTAATCCGTTTATGCTTGTGCACTCTCTTGTGCTTCTTGATTTTCTAATGCCTTTTCACATGATACGATAATCGTTGGATTTTGTGGTTTAAAATAATGACCTTTGCCTAAACCTGTCCAACGACCTGCTTGAATGCTTGTTACTTCCAATTCTTGCCAGTCCATTTCTTCAGCGATTTCTGCTGCTTCAATGGCATTTTCTAATAAGATAAAGTTTAAGACTAAACGTCCACCCGGCACGAGTAATTCATGACACCAGTCAAAAATTTCACGCATATTGCCACCTGTACCACCTACAAAAATAGCATCAAACTGCCCTTCTAATGAGATAGGGGCAAGCCCTTCATGTAAGGTAACATTTTTACAGTTGAATTTTTCAATATTTTCTAATGTTAATGCTACGGCATCTGGATTTCTTTCAATGGCAACAACATCTAACTCTGGATATGTATGTGCTGCTTGAATAGTCACGCTTCCTGTACCTGAACCAACATCTAGCATTCTTTTTGCACGGTGTAATTGTAATTTATCTATGCTAATAGCTCGAATTTCTTCTTTTGTCATAGGTACTTTTGTACGAATAAATTCATTATCTCTCATCCATGATCACCACCACATTCATTTTATATTCTCTATCTTCAACATCTTGTGCAAGACATGATGTTATTTTTTCATCGTCATAACTTAAATTTTCACCTATAATCACACGTTTGTTTAAACCACGTTGTACAGCTTCTTGAGCAATTTGATACGGACCAACATGATCATCTGTAACCATAAACACTTTTGATAAACTCATAATCAAATCAAAATTAGGGATTTTGGCATGACTACTTGTCAAATAGGCATCATTCATTGGAATAAATGCTTTACTTGCCAAATATTGCATAGCACTAACACCAGGCATAATTTCTACTTGACCTTTAAATTTCTCGGATAACCATTTTCCTAATCCATAAATTAAAGGATCTCCTGAAGCTAAATACACAAGTGTTTTATCTTCATCATAACTACGTAATAATTCTTCTAATGCCAATAATTTTTTAGGAGGTACAACACCTTTGTGTGCATATTCTTCAGGTAAAATTTCTAAATGACGATCACTTCCAATAATGTAATCAGCCTTTTTAAATAAATTTTCATGTCCTAATAATCCATAACGTGTATCTCCAGGACCTATACCAATGACATAAATCATACCCATTCCTCCTTAATATCTTCTAATGGTTTTGTTGATGCTAAATAGCCTGTATCAGAAGAAAAAATCACAACATCCACTTCGACTTTTGGTTCTTTATATTTTAATAAACGTTCACTGCGTCCTTTAATTTTATCGGCAATCACTTGATACACATGCGTATATCCATATCTTTCTATAGCTTCGCCTGCTGATTCTGTTGTTAAACATTTATCAACTTCTTGTAATAACTCGATTGGTGCACCTAATAATGCTAAATTAGCAATCAATGTTTCCATACGTGCATCAGCATCTTTACTATGCGTTGAGAAAATACCTGCTGCAACTTTTACAAGTTTGCCCATATGCCCAATCATCAATACTTTTGTAAAGCCAATACGTTGTACTTCTTTTAGAACATGCCCAATAAAATTACTCATATTCACAATACGTTCTTTATTAATACCAATTGTACCTGTCGCAAAATCTTCACCATAATTTCCCGGTGCTAGAACAACACTTGTTGCGCCTGTTTTATACAGCATTGTTAATTCCACTGTAATAGCTGCTTTCCAACTATCTTCTGACATTGGATTAACAATTCCTGTTGTTCCTAAAATAGAAATACCGCCAACAATACCTAATCTTGGATTGTACGTTAATAAAGCACGTTTTTCACCTTCTGGTGCCCAAATAACAATTTTTGCACCACAGTTTTCACCAATAATCTCTCTTGCTGCTTCTTCTATGACACGTCTTGGTGTTGGATTGATAGCAGCTTCTCCAACGCTGATTGCCAAACCTTTTTTAGTCACTCGACCAACACCTTCACCACCATCAATGATAATCTCTTTTTGGTCTGGTAATAAAGTAACAGTTGAGTAAATCAACATACCATGTGTTGCGTCTGCATCATCACCACCGTCTTTTTCAACGGCTGCTGTTGCTGTGTTTTCTCCAAATGATTGATCATGTAAAGACACGGTTACTTTTACACCAGAAGCTGTATGAACCGTTACTTTATCTTCAATTTCTTGATTGTATATCATATAAAGGGCAGCAACCGTTGCAGCTGTTGCACACGTTCCTGTTGTATACCCTTTTTTTAATTTCTTACCATTAACGTAAGCATACTCTTCCACTTTGATAAAGCCTTCTTTCTAAAACTACTAGTCTTTCTTGTCTGGTGTATAGTAGCGTTGATAGTCTTCTGTTTTATATTGTAATTGATATAAAATCGCATTGATAATAGCTGCCGCAACATTGCTTCCACCTTTTCTACCTAAAGCTGAAATAGCTGGAATATCACTGTCGTGTAATGCTTGTTTCGATTCAGCAGCACCAACAAATCCTACTGGTACACCAACAACAGCATCAGCAACAAGTTTACCTTCATTAACCATATCAATCACTTTATAAACAGCCGTTGGTGCATTTCCTAATACAAAGACTTTTGGCCCTTCAACTGTAGCAGCATATTCAATAGCTGCCATTGAACGTGTAATACCATGTTCTTTTGCATATTTCGCAACATTTTCATCGTTGACTAAGCAGCTGTATTTCACGCCTAATTCATCTAAAATACGTTTGTTAATACCGCTTAATGCCATATTTGTATCTGTGAAAATCGTTCCTTTTTCTTCTAAAGCACGAATAATATTTTGAACGCCATCATTTGAAAATTTTAAATTATATAAATAATCAAAGTCAGCAGATGTATGGATAGCACGTTTTATAATACTTTCTTCCATACCATCTTTAAATGTATATCCTGCATGTTCTTCGTCAATAATAGATTGAATAATTTGGAAGCTTTTTGCTTCGATTGAACTTGGGTCTTTAATATAACTCATTTTGTTAATCTCCTAATGTTAAAAAATATAGATTGATAATGCCGTTACTGTAAATAACATTAAAGCAAGTGCATTACTGATAAATAATAATTGTATGGTTGATAAAATATCTTGATTGTCGACTTCTCTTTGTTTTTCTCCAATCATTGGTTTTTCAATGACTTGTCCATGATATACATGTGTTCCGCCTAATTGGATGCCTAAAGCACCTGCAACAACAGATTCTGGAAAAGCACTATTTGGGCTGGCATGTTGGTAACGATCTCTAATGCCAATCATTATTGCTTGCTTCACATTTAATTGACACACAACACTGGCAAGCATAAGCAAAAGCCATGTCAAACGTGCCGGTATTAAATTGACAATATCATCTATTTTGGCAGATACAAATCCCATTTGTTTGTATTTTTCTGTTTTGTATCCCACCATAGAATCTAATGTGTTAATGGCTTTATAAATCATTGCCAATACCGGTCCGCCAATAAATAGGCAAAGAAGTGGTCCTATAACACCGTCACTCGTATTTTCTGCCACTGTTTCAATGGTAGCATTTCGAATTTCTTCTTTCGTTAATTCAGTTGTATCTCTTCCAACAATCATACCAACTTGATATCGTGCTTCTTCAATCGTTCCATAAACCAATGTTCGATAAACTTTCATTGCTTCAAAAGCAAGACTTTTAGCAGCTAGTGTCGTATAAGCCAAATATGTCCACACTATCCAATAAACAATACTATGTAATTGCTGTACACTCCATAGAACACCATAACTTATACCTCCGGTTAACGATACGGTTGTTATCCATAAAAGTGCCCCAAATAAATAGCCATTTAATTTCCATTTTTCTTGTTGTTTTAAACAAAAATAAATGTAGTTACCAATCCATTTAATTGGATGTGGCCAATGATATGGATCTCCAATTAACCAGTCCAATATGACTGCAATAAAAATTGATATAATGGCAATCATTTGTTCGTTGCCTCTTTCACATCATCTAACCAATTAAACAATAATTCTTCATTTTGGTAGAAATGAACATGTAGATAACTTGCAAATGTACGACGTACTTTGTAGCCACCATCCCAACGAGAAACAACTTCTCCATCACGTGTTTTTTCCATATCTAAAACAGTTGGTTCATTTGTTTCAAATGTTGAATGATGAAATTCGTGTCCACGTACTTGTGTACCCGCTTTTCCAAATAAGCTATCTACTTTCGTTGTTGCTTGGCAATAGCCGAATTTTTTAAGTCTTGGTGTCATGACGCTTTTTCCGTCAAATACACCAACCATATCAAATATTTGACCGTCTGTTTCTAAATATTTACCTAAATACATCAACCCACCGCATTCAGCATAGATAGGGGCACCATTTATAGAGGCTTGATAAACAGACTGTCTAAAGGATTGATTTTCTGCCAATTCTTTTGCATAAATTTCAGGAAATCCTCCACCAAAATAATACACATCTGCTTTAGGAAGGCTTTTATCTTTTAATGGGCTGAATGGAATAAGTTCCACACCTAAATCTTTTAACAGATCAAGATTATCTTCATAGTAAAAATGAAAAGCATCGTCTAAAGCATAAGCCATTTTTAAACCAGTATAATCTTTTGTTTTAAAAGGGCTTACTTGTTCTACTCTAGGTAAATCAGCAATTTCTAACAATCTATCTAATTGGATATATTGTTCTGCTAATTCACCTAATGTATCAAATGTTTTATCTAAATTTTCCATTTCAACATCTGGAATTAATCCAAGATGTCTTGATGGTAATTCAACATTGATGTTTTTAGGGAAATACCCTAAGACTTCAACATTTGTATAACGCTCAATAGCACCTTTGATCAGTTCGTAGTGATTTTGAGAGGCCACACGATTGATAATGACACCTGCGATATTGACATCTTTATCAAAAGAAGCAAAACCGTGTACAATGGCTGCTGCAGACGTTGAAGTCGCTTTTCCGTCTACAATTAAAATAACGGGCACACCCATTTTTTTAGCAATTTCAGCCGATGAAGCACAATCTTTATCAGTGCCTAAACCGTCATAAAATCCCATAACCCCTTCAATGACAGCAACATCTGCTTGTTGATGCCATTTAGAATAAGACCATTTCAAGCGATCTTCATCTGGAATCATGAAACTATCCAAATTGCGTGAAGGTCGTTTGGCAATACGTGTATGATAGGCTGTATCAATATAATCTGGTCCGACTTTATAAGGTTGAACGACTAAGTTTCTATTTGCTAAAGCTTTTAGAATACCTAGTGTAATGGTCGTTTTTCCAACACCACTTGATACACCTGCTAACATAAATTGTTTCATGCAATCAGTCCTTATGTTTTTTTGTTCACAACGCAAAAATACTCTTTTTAAAAAATAAAAAGAGCCACAAAAAACATTTTCTATCTGTTTCTTGTAGCTCCATTGCTAACATAAAAAATCGAGTACACATCGTCGTGTCGAATAAATTCTACTACAAAATGTTCAAACTGTCAAAAGAATGTAAGCATTTTAGTTTAATAAATTAGATTATTTATCCACATTGCATAATAATGCATAAGTATCTTTCACAATCATTAGTTCTTCATTTGTTGGTACTATCGCAATTTTTACTTTTGATTTTGCAGCGTGAATAAATAATTTATTTTTTTCATTCGCCACTTTATCTACAAAAATAGAAAAGCAAGCTAATTTTTGAATGATTTTTTCACGAATATAGGCTGCATTTTCTCCAATACCAGCTGTAAAAGAAATCACATCTACTCCACCTAAGTCAACAATATAGCTAGCAATCGTTTGTGCAATACGATTCGTAAACATCTCAATAGCTAAACAAGCTTGTTCATCTCCTTGTTCGACCAATGCTAAAATATCACGTATATCGTTTGACACAGTAGAAATACCTAATAAACCTGATTGTTGATTAAGCATCTGTAACATATCTTGTGGTGTCATATTGGTTTTTTCTTGTAAAAACGGTAGAATACTAACATCAATATCACCACTTCTACTACCCATCATTACACCAGCTAGTGGTGTAAATCCCATGGACGTATTCACAGATTTACCATCTTTTATAGCACATAAACTACATCCATTACCTAAATGGCAATTTATCACTTTTAAAGGCACTGTTTTATACGCCTTTTGTTGTTTTAATACTTGATAAATATATTGATGACTGGTTCCATGAAACCCATATTTACGAATGCTAAAATCTTTATAGTACTCATATGGAATAGGATATAAAAAATGTTCCTTTTCCAATGTTTGATGAAATGCTGTATCAAAAACAGCTACTTGAAGTGAATTAGGCAACAACTCACGACAAATACGAATACCCTTGGCATTTACTGGGTTATGACTAGGTGCTAAAGCACCTAAAGCTTCTATTTCTTCTAACGCTCGATCATCAACAATAGCTGAGGCTTTGAAAAACTCTCCACCATGTGCAACTCGATGTCCAATTCCACTTATTTCAGATAAATTGTTAACAATACCCAATTTTATCATCAACTGTAACAAACAACTAATCGCATCTTGATGTGTATTAAAAGTATGTTCTTCTTTAAATACTTGATTGTCATACGTCAAAGTCAAACTAGAATGTTCTTGTCCGATTTTTTCAAACAAACATTTCATAATAAGTTTTTCTTCTGGCATCTCAAATAACTGGCATTTTAACGAAGAACTCCCAGCATTTATGGCACATATTTTTTTCGTCATATTCTCTCCTCCAACGTTATGATTACTCTGTATACAAATAAGTTAACACTTTCTCCGCAATATATTGGTCTTGCTCCAATGAACCACCGCTAATTCCTAATCCACCAATTAGCAGACCATTTGAATAAATAGGTTCTCCCCCCGCTAAACTAACAAGCGTATTATCAGACATCGTTTCTAATTGATATAAAGGTTCTCCTATTTTTGTTAACTGTGCTAACTGTCTTGTTGGCATTTTCATCGCAACGGCTGAATATGCTTTTTTATAAGCCATTTCTTGACTGACTAAAAGAGCATTTTCCATACAATATGTTAAAATCACATGCCCATGTGCATCCACTAAACTAAAAACAATCAATACACCTAGTTCATGCGCAACCTCAATACTCTTACGTAATAGCCCAGTCGCTTTTTCATGCAAATCAATACTTTGTCTTGTTTGTGTATGACAAACTTCTTGCAATACTTTTTCATAAATATGCTCTTGATAATCTATTTTTTCAGACAACACCGCAACTTCATAAACTTTTTGTATATAATCACACAAATCATTCGATATATCGTCTTTATAGTCATGTACTAAGATTTCCACAAGTTCTTTTATCATCAAGAGCGTTTCACCTGATACAGTTATCTCTTGCCAGCAATTTACCGATAACTCTGAATGAATCTTATGCAAATAAGCAGCATCACTGGCAGAAACAACATTATCAATCGTGACATTTTGCAAAGTAGATGCAATTTTTTTCAAACTTATTTTTCCAAACGACGTATGCACTTCATCGCATAATTGATTAAAACAAATCACCAATAGCTTCAAAAGTTGCTTACTTTTTAAGTTATTCATATTGTCATCTCCTTTACGTTAGAATGATTTTTCAAAAACACTTGATACAATAAAAGGTTCACCTTTTACTAATTTTGCTGCATTACTTCCTAAAATTCTCAACTCTCGAGGCGTTGTTTCTTGTTTTCGATTTAACCGATACAAAAATCGCTCTGTTGGTAAATGCTTATAATGCAGAACAAATTCTGTTGCTGTTCCACCAATACCGACTAATAAATCAGATTCTAAAGCAGCTTGATAGCTCAATGTCACAGCATTATGATTCGATGATTTATAAGCAACGGAAAAAGGAATGCCCTCTTCTTCAATGCCATAACAAATCTCTTGAATATCTTTTTCATCAATTTTATCATCAAGCCAAATATTGATTGTGGGTTTTTTCTGTGCATAAATACTCATCAATATCACCCTCTCATTTTTTCATCAATTCTTTGGCATACGCTAGAACAAGACCTGTTGCTACAGCATTTCTTGGACCACAGATACCTCTAACATTACCTCGTCCAGCAACAATAGCATAATGTGATAAAGCATCTGTTACAAATTGAGGAATTTCAAAATCAAGGGCTGAACCCCCTACAATAACAACAAATGGAATATCTCGAATACTGCTTGTTGGACTTACTGTTTTTAACGCACGAATAGTATTTGTTACAAAAACTCTTTGTTTAGCACTTTGTCTAACTAGCTTAATTTTCTCAATAGATACATCATCTTGCATCAATGGTACAAACTCTTTATTATCTTTTACAATAATCACACGTGCAAATAAATCTGCTGATAACGGATGTTCAAAAAATTCAACGGTACCGTCCTCATGACGTATATGGAATAAACTTTCCACTTTTGCTAATGGATATTTTTTAATATCTTCAGCTAAATGCTTATTATTCAAACCTAGTTCTGAATTAATAAGCATTGTTACCATATCACCTGCACCGGCTAGGTGCACCGATACCATTTCTTCTTTTTCATTGATAATAGACGCATCAGTTGACCCTGCTCCTAAATCTAAGATAGCTAATGGTTTATTTGTTCCTGGTGTCGTTAATGCCCCTAAAATCGCAGATTCTGCTTCTAATCCACCAATATCTACTGGGATTTTTAACGTATCGGATACTTCACGTGCAATCAAAGACATCTGTAACTTGTCAGACTCAACCATTGAAGCAATACCGACAGCTTGCTCCATTGAAAATTCTCCTGCTAAACCGCCTTTAACATCAATTGGTACAACTGTATCAACTGCTAAAATATCTTTAATATAAATATCTTGAGAATTTTTCCCAGTCAATTCAGACATTGTTTGTCGAACTTTTTCTAACATACCACCAACATTTGTCCCAGATTCTCCAGTGACGTTTTTAATCGTACCTACTTCGACAATATGTTCCATGATACATTGTGCACCTTTAGATACATTCACTTGAGAATTGCGATGTTCTCCAATAATCTGAATATTTCCCGCTGGAATAACTCTTGATTGAACATCTCCTTCAGGTGTTTTAATAACAACTGCTGAACGATTCCCAATCAATGCTCTTGCGATCGGTACAATATGTTTTGTTTCTTCTGAGTTCAACTGAAAAACCGTTGCAATCCCATAAGGGTTTGATAACTCAGAAATAACTTTTCCTTTTTCAACAACTTCTAGTGCAGCAAGCATACCAACAGGCACTTTATCAATAAACGCAATTTCATCAACAATTGGTATTTTTTTATGCAAACGATTATTCACTAAAACACCATCATCTGCTTGTAAAACAGCCCCAACAATCGAATACCCACGTTTCACGTATGCATTGATTAGTTCAGACACCATATCAAAGTCAATTTCTTTTTGTGCAATAACAATATAATCTTTATCCATTGGTTTGGAAATCAAATCGACAATGTTCACTGTTTCACCGACACCTAGCCCAATTCCTCCAGGAGTTCTTGGATTATGTCCAATCATACTTGATTCAGTGATAATCGTTTCCGTAATGGTTTCCATTGCCACATCACCAATAACTGGAGTAGCTTCATTGATACGAATTAAATCAATATCTTCTAAAGTATATGGTGTATCTTTTAATACTTTTTCAATGGATTGATAAATACCATGAACATTGTCAACTGTTCCTTTGATACCTGTTGTATCAGAAATTCCGTAAGAAACAAACCGTACGACTCCTGTGTCATCAACAGTCGCTAAAGCTGATTCCGTTGATGAATTACCAATATCAATACCGATAACTGTTTTCATACGTTTTCTCCTAACTGACTAATTATCGCCTTTTAATTTTTTACGACGTTCATAATGTAAAGCTGCCTCTTTTACAAAACCTGCACAAATAGGTGCATCATATTTTGTTTCTAATTCAGTAGCAATCGCCAATAATTCTTCTTTTGATGAACGATATGGACGAAGTGCATTATACATTTCCAATACACGTTCATCTGGAACTCTTACTAATTCAGCGGCTCTTAAAAAATTATTTTTAATCGTTGGACGTCCGCCAGCCTTAGCAATATCCCCTTGTTTTTTCAAAATATCAGAAGAAATTCTTAACTCTTTTGCTGTAATTGTATCATTTAAAACATTTTCCAATGTAATATCTGCATACGTTTTATCTTTTCCAATTTTTATCCAATCTGGATGTTTTTGTGCAATAGGATAATCCTCTACTCCAACTTCTTCACTCTGAACATTGTCCAATAATTTTTTTAATAATGTATCAATTTCTGACATGTTTCTTTGCTCCTTTTCTTTTTTTATTAAAGTAGCTCACATTCTTCTGCTGCTTTCCCTTTAACGACACATTTTGTATCTTTAATATGTAGCAATGCAGAATATGCTTGATATTTTGGTCGTGCCATTTGATCATTTAATGTAGGCACAGGATTAGGTGTTTCACCTTTTGCATATTTCGCAGCATTTTTACCAATTAAACGATATGTTTCAGCTGTTAATAATGGCGCTTGTGGGAATAACTCCAAATTGCTTAAAGGTGGTAAATCACGCTGATGAATAACCGTTGTTCCTTTAGATTGTATACCAATAGAAATACCAGAACCTGATAAGTGATCTCCTTCAACAGCCACAAAAGCAACGTCTGATGAACGATAAACACGTACAATTCTTGCTTTTAATCCTTCCTCTTCAATACCAGCAATAACTTGTCTTAATACTTCTTTATGAGGAATATCTACCATTGTTTTTGTTTGTGCACGTCCAAAAGAAGGACTTACAGCAATCACAACTTCATCAACCGAATGACTTGGTTGTGCTGTTCCAATGGTTCTTAACACTGTATCTTCATAACGTACTTGTGCCGGTTTTTCTGGTGTTTTTACAACATCTTGTTTTTGATTAGCCTGTTCTTTTAATACATCTTGTAAAATATCACGAATAACAGATTTTAATAAGGCTTCATTTACCTCTACCATATCTTTTTCCTCCTATTTTTCCTTAAATATCACGTGGATCAATGGCATTTGGAATATTTTTAACTTTTTCCCACTCTTCTCCAACTAAACGATGTCCTGTTCCAACACCAACATAATCATTTGGACAGTTAATTGCAGAAATAACTTGCCATTTACTATCAAAAATAGCAGATGTTTGTAAAAAGTCACCGGCTGTTTTTTGTCTAAATAAGTTCAAAATTTCTTCAGCAATATCGCTAAAGCCATTTTTTGCCAATGCTTTAATTAAATCAATACCTGTTAAACCGCGTTCTAATAAATTAACAGCGGCTTTAATATCCTCAACTTTATCACGTGCAGGCATATCTAAGGAACCATGTGCATAAGTTGCTGCTTCCACTTCTTCATCTGTAATTTTTGGTAAGCCTAACCCTTTAAATAGTGCTTGCATCACTCTAGCTGCTTTATGTCTTACTTTAACAACATCTTCTTCTTTAACTGGTCTTAATCCACCGTCTACTTTTAAGTCACGTTGTAAAATATTATAATCATCGAAGTCTTCTGCATCCCAGTTAGAACCAGCAAACATATTGTCATAGTTTGGTACAGAAGAATATCCAGAGTTAATAAAATCTGTTCCTGGTGCAAATTGCATCAATGTACGAATAGAACGTCTTAAATCTGAATGTGTAAATGTTTGGTCATTAGAAGATGCACATTCTAAATCAAGCATTGTAGCAATTAGGTTTTCTGCTAATACCGCACGAATACCAGACGGTACTGCTGCTGGTACCCCAATACAAGATACAGAACCATTTTGAATACCTTGTACTCCAGCACCTTTTGTAATATATAAGCAACGTGCTTCTAAGTACAACATTGATTTTCCTTCTGCTTGTCCCATTTGCACTTCTGAACCTGTACCAGATGTAAATCTCATTTTCAATCCACGAGAAGCGTAAGCTGATGCTAAAAAGGCTTTAGACCAAGGTGTATCATCTCCGTCAGTAAAGACATCTTCTGTTCCATATACAGAAATTGTTTCTGCATAAGCTGTAAATCCACGCATTCCTAAATCTAATTCTGTTGCTTCTTCAAGGGCACATTGTGTTAGTACACCAGGACGACCAACTTGTGAACCAATCATAATCCCAATAGCATTAAATGGTGCATAACGTGCAACGGCAACAGTTGTTTCTTGTTCTGCAAATCCACGATAAGCAGCTTCAGCAGCATCTGCTGCAATTTGAACAGGATTATCATTCACATTTGTTACGTGAGATTGTGTAGCCGTTGGTTTTCTTGTACGCATTTTTTGCATTGCCATCATCATTTCAACAACGTTCATATGACTAACCACTTCAACAATTTTGGCAGGTGTCATTGCTGTTGTTAATGGTACAATCTCTTCTCTTGGAACACTTGGTGTTAATATTTTATTGGCAATATCTCTAGAATCCATACGCATAACTTCTTCGGCTCTTGTCAAATCAATACCGTATGTCGCAATGAACTGGTCAATCAAGTCAAAATCTGCTTGTTTTTTGCCGTCTAATTCGACAACAACACCATTTTCAATTTTTATGCTTGGAATAGGATCATTTGGACTTTCCATTGCAATAAGTCCTTCTTCTATCCACTCAGTCACAAAACCATCTTTATTGATAGGTCTATTTCTTAATGCTTCAAATCTTTTTGATTTCATGATTTTTCTCCTATGCTCATTTTATTAAATATATGACGGTTGAGAATTTGTTGGTTCATCTCCCAATGTACCTAATAATGTTTTACCAACTTCTCTTGCTGAAATAACTGCTTGACGAACAGCTCCAGAATCTCCACTAATAAATAGGATAACTTCGTTTGAAAAACTTGTGCCATCACTAGGAGATGCATAACCAATGACATCAACATTTGCAGCTTTAACAGCTGTATCAGCCATAACAACACCAATCGCTGCAGGTGCTCCAACAATTAAACCAAATGCTTTTCCAATAGGTGCACCAAATGCTTTTTCACACGCTTGACTAGAACGAGCTGTGTATTGTAATTCAATATGTCCTGCATCATTTCCATACACATCACCAAATGTACGTGTCACTTCTTGTAATGTTACTTCAACCGCTCTTTTCACATCAGATACATCGTCGCCACCAAAAATAATTAAATTTCCGTGACCTGCTCCACCTTTTGTATCACGTGCTAATTCAATTTTCACGATTTCTGTATTTGTTGCTTTAACGGCTTCATCTGCTGCTAAAATATGAGGACCTGCACCCGTTCTAGCACCAATAACACCGATAGAACGATATTTTTTCTCCAATTTCATAGCATCTAAAATTTGTTGATCTACATTTGCAATGACTAGACCTATTGTTTCTCCAATAGGATTTACTCCTACAAATTCTGTAATATTTGCTCTTGCATGCATGTTTTTTCCTCCTAATTTTTCTAAATAATCAAGTGATATAATATTGACCATTTGATATCTATATTATATTGTATCCCTTTTCACCAAAACAGTTATTTTACGGATAAAAAATAAGTCCTTATAGTATTCAAACTAGTATTTTTTTGATATAATGTAATAAATGTAAACGCCTTAAAAATTATATTTTATTGATTTTATCCGTATTTCAAAAGGAATTACTGTTAAAAAAACGACATTTTAACAAAGAAAATCCTTTTTTAAAATTAGTATTTTTTTGATATTTCTACCTTAAAATTTAACGGATTTGTTATAAAGAGTACAATCTTTGTGAAGGAGCTTGATGGCTATGTTTCAAAATACAGAAAATAAAATAAAATTTAACAAAATTCTTCAAGAATTTTCCCAAGCAACAGGCTTGGCAACCGTTTTAGTAGGCATCAATGGAGAAGAAATATCTGAATGGCATCAATTCAGTGAATTTTGTGCCATTATGCGAACAAAACCTGAATATAAAAAAATTTGCGAGAAATGTGATTTATATGGAGGGTTAGAAGCAGCCAAAGAACAAAAACCTATTCCTTACACTTGTCATGCTGGATTAACCGATTTAGCAATGCCTGTCGTTATTGATAAACAACTAGTCGGTTTTATTTTAAGTGGACAAGTATTAACGACAGATCAAAAATTTCCTCCTATTTATCAAAAAAGCGATTGGCACTTATATCCTGAATTATTAAAAGCATATAAAAACATACGCAAAGTAAATGCGCAACAAGTTAAAAGTGCCGCCGAAATTTTACGTATTTTGACACAATATCACTTCCCTAGTCAACAAATACATTCTCCAAAAATCTCGTACGATATTCAAGACATAGAAGAAATTGAAAAACCTTTAGTCAATGCAAATAGAAAAATCCACGAACACAAAGAAATTAGAAGTGATATTGCTAAAGCTATTCGCTATATCGATAAAAATTTAACCAATAACATCCATTTAAAAGTAGTCGCAGAACATGTTTATTTAAATCCTGATTATTTCAGCAAACTCTTTAAATCACAAACCGGATTTAGCTTTATCGACTATGTTAATCAGAAAAAAATTGAACGTTCATTATCTATGCTAAAAGATAAAAAACGCTCTATTGAAAAGATTGCCAACGAACTCGGCTATAGCCAACCAAGTTATTACTGTAAACTATTTAAAAAAATTACTGGATACTCACCATCTGAATATCGCAATCAACTATAAACAAATTCGCCGGTTCCCTATCGACAGGGAACCGGCTATAATTTTTTAGGATAAATAGAAATTATCTAATAAAAAATTCTTATTCATCACTAACTTCATCCATTTAATTTTAGAGTAACTTTTTATTCTCTATAATCATATTAATCTCTCTATTATTCAAAGTTTTCTTTCTAAATAAAAAGAAGCTAAACAATTATAGTATGTTTAACTTCTCTAACACTTATATATGAATAATCTCTAATCTAGCTGTTTGATAAAGTGTTTGTAAATCATTTAAAAATTCTTGCTTTACATCAAGTAAATCTTTTACATAGTTTAATTCATTTTTTTGAACGTAAAGTCTTACTTTAATTGCCATACCAATTTTGATCACTTGATAGTGCATATCCGGTAAAATAGGATAAAAATGTTTTACAATCAATTCATCAATCGGTTCCGTAATATCTTCATCTGTCACTAATCCTTGAGATAATTCAATAAAGGATGAGCGTAGCATTTGAATAGGCTCTTTCAACAATAGGATAACAGAAATCGTCGTAATAAAAAAATCTCCTGTATAGTGTAAAAAACCGAGTGGACCTTGAATATCAATGAGATATAATAAACAAAATGCCAATCCAGCTCCTAACGATTGCAGACCGTCAATAAGACTACCCTTTGCTTCAACGGATAATATCGTACTAATATGATTTATTTTTTTATTTTGGTAATGTGTATACAAACTTAATGCAAAGCATAACACAACGACAAAAATCGTATACGGCACAATAGGACCAATATCAAGAGGTTCTCCCTCTCCTTTTAAAACATACTGAAGTGCATTATCTGTTGCATTTATAAAAGCAATCAAAAACAAAAACAAGATTAAAATAGATTTAAAAATGGCATACAAAGGTTCCAAAAAATGTAAACCATTTGGATAAATATCTGTTTTTTTATGGCTTATTCTCGATACATAAATACCAATAATGGCCGATAAAAAACTAATAAAAGAAAAAAATCCATCAAGTAATAAGGCTTGTATTTCTGTCATAAAATACGCAATAATACCCGATAGAGCAACAATAAAATTGATAATAAAATTAACATTCAGTGACTTTCGTTCTATTTCTTTTTGCATGTCAGCCTCCTTATTATTAATAAGTATCTTACATCCAGTATAACAAATTCTTTTTATTTTTTCAAAAGAAAAATATATATACTAACTTGATTTTAAGAAATTTTATCTTTCTATTTAAATTAAATAGAAAGATAATGAACTAAAAGATCAACATATCAATTTATTGTATCATTTATTCTATTTTTCTGTTAGAGTATCTACAAAAGAAAAAATATTGACACACTTTTTAATGGAAAAATAAAAAATAATCAATATTTCTTACTAATGGAATACTTACTTTTTTGCTTACAACTATAATTGACGAAGAGCTTTTTATTACGTATTTTAATTATATAACACCATTCTCAGTGGCAGAAAAAGAATGTGAAAAAGTTAGTGAATGGCTTATGCCATTCACTACTAATATACTCATTATTTCTCTCTACCAACACCATTTGACATAGAACCAAAAAAATCGTATTGATGATTTCACTCATCAATACGATTCATCATTTTATTATTGATTTTGCCAGTCAGCTGGATATGTTACATAGATAAAACGTGCTTTGTCTTTAACAGAGAATTGAATATCGCTTCCTTTTGGAATAAATAAAATTTCTCCTGGACCTGCACTCATTACTTCATCTCCAGTAATAATATCTAATTGACCCTCGATCACGTAATCCACTTCATCATAGTCTAAATGCCATGGGAAAGTTGTTTTTTCCATTGTCATCAAGCCAAGACCTAATCTTGGACTTTCTTCTAATGTTAACAAGTCACGTGTGTATACACAGTGATTTGGATTACCTGTATCTAAACGATCTTCAGCACGAACATCTAAAGTTGGTAAAGCAATAGATGCTACGCCTGCTTTACTAATTTTTTTAGCTGAGTCTTTTGACAATAATTCTTCTAATAAAATTTTACGAACTAATGCTTCTAGTTCTGAACGATTTACATCTGCCATAATCTATTCCTCCAAAGTGTATTGATTATGCTTCTTTTTTCGTTAACACAAATGCTAATAAAACAGCTGTGATACCACCAACTAATTTACCTACCATCATTGGCACGATCATTTCTGAGTTTGCCCCAGCAGTAAATCCTAAGTGGTCACCGATAACAAATGATGCTGATACAGCGAACGCAACGTTGATGATTTTACCACGTTTGTCCATATCTTTTAACATTTGGAACATCGCAATATTATTTGCTAAAGAAGCTACTAAACCAGCTGCACCAACTTCGTTCATACCTAATGATTTACCGATAGCTGATAATGGTTTGTTTGCTACTTTTGTAAACACAGCAACTAAACCAAATGCCCCTGCTAATGTTACAGCAATTGAACCTACAACACCGAATGCTTCTTGTAATGTTTCTGCACCAACTGGATATAAGTTGTTCAACCATTCATTACCAGTTAATAATTGAGCAGCACCGAATGCTAACCCTAAAGTTGCGATAACAACGATAATTTGGCCAAATACTTCAAATCCTTTAATCATTGCATTTGGTGCTAATAATAGACCTACAAAAATTAAACCTGAAACGATAATAATTGGAATTAAGTTTACAATTAAAGTGCCAAAAGGTAATACGAATAATCCACCTAAGAAACATCCAATAGGTACTGTTACTAATCCGTATAAAATACCACGTGCTAATAATGGACGATCTTCTTTTTCAATAATTCCTAATGCAACTGGAATTGTAAATACAATAGTAGGTCCCATCATTGAACCTAATACATAAGCAGCAAAATTACCAACAGCTGGATCTTGAGCTAATTTTAAAGCAAGTGGAGCACCACCCATATCGTTTGCGATAAATGTTGTCGCAAAAATAGATGGGTCAGCACCAACCAAACCATATAATGGTACAATGATTGGTTTTAATAAGTCAGCCAATAATGGTGCTACAACCATAATCCCAGCCATTGATAGTGCTAAAGCACCCATTGCCATAATACCTTCTTCAAATTTTTCACCTAGGCCTAATTTGCCACCGATACATTTATCAACTGCACCAACGAGCATGAATAGAACCATGATGTAAATGATTATTTCATTGATACTCATAAATCAATATTCTCCTATTTATTCATCTTTTGGATATTCAACTTTATCAATAATACCAACAACAACCATATCAACAGGTACTTCGGTATTGTTTAAGCTAACACGAGCAGAACTACCCGTTGTTACCAATACGAAATCACCTTCACCTGCACCGATACGGTCTGCTGCTATAATAAGGGCTGGATCTACTTGATGTTCATTCAGTTGACGTTCGATTACTAATAATTTTAACCCATTCAAATTCTCATCTTTTCTAGTAGCCCATAAACTACCTACAACTTTCCCAACAAACATCTTTCATTCCACTCCTTAATTTTAATTTAAAATAATTTTATGACGTTTAGCATAATCTTTTGCAAGAGCTGTTACAATCATACCTTTTTCAATATGGAACACATCGCCCTCAGTTAATCCTAATTCCTTAAAGCGTTTCTCAGTAATTAACTTTGTTTTTGTATTTCCACTTGTTTCTGAACGTTTTGTCACAGTTTCTCTTACGACTTGACGATTATCTGTTTTTGACAGACAATTCAACAAGTTTTCATCTTGATAAAATGTTACGCCATATTTTTCAAGTTTTTCTTTTTGTTGCACTAATTGACGGTACAACAAACTACTTGCAGAACCTTTATAGTTTTCCACATTAAAGGCTTCTTTAGATACAAAAGCTTTTTTACCATTCAATAAATGTTTTAGTAATGCTGATTCTTTTTCAGAAGTTGGACATAAAGACGCTACTCTTAAAAAAGCGTCTAAAGACAAATCGTCTACCACAACCAAGTCAACCACATCACTATTACAATCTACTAAATCATAACCTGCTTTTTCTAACGCTAAACGCGTACTATCTTTACCAATCAATAATATGGATTCTTTTTCAGGCTCATTTTGAAGGTTTTCTAACAAACGATCGGTTATTAACTGAACAAGTTTGTCTAAATTTTCCATTCTTCATCAGCCTTTCTTTATAAAATGATTGTATCACCACTGCAATACAAGACCGTATTATTTTTTTATAATACGTCCTCTCATACCTTTTTTAAAGCCACACGCATTTGCTTCATCATAGTCAATATGCATATATGTTGCAAATTTAGGACTTACACGAACCACTACATCATCAAAAATAAGTGGACGTGTTCCCTCAACTTTAACTTGAACAATTTCTTGATTTTCAACATTAGCTTTTGCAGCATCTTCTGGTGTCATGTGAATATGACGTTTTGCTACAATTAAACCTTTGTCTAAAACAACATTTTTTGTACCGTTTAATAAAACAACACCCGGTGTACCTTCAATATCTCCACTTTCACGAACTGGAGCTTGCGTACCTAGTGCTAAACAGTCCGTTAATGATACTTCAACTTGAGATTCACTACGAACTGGTCCTAAAATAATAACATTGTGTAATGCACCTTTAGGGCCTAATACTGTAATACGTTCTTTACATGCAAATTGTCCAGGTTGAGAAAGGTCTTTTAATTTTGTCAGTTGATAACCTGGTCCAAATAATGCGTCTAAATCTTTTTGACTTAAATGCACATGGCGTCCACTAGCTTCTACTTCAAAAGTTCCAGTGAGTTCTGTTTGAACCAATTCTAGAACTTTATCCACTAATTGATCTAATCCATTTAAAGACATCTCATACCTCCATTATTTTTATTCACTTGTGATAAGCCATAATAAGACTTCAATAGCTTTTAACAAGTTAATTGTTTGAATTGCAAATGAATCATCTTGTGATGATAATGCTTCCTCTAACTCTTTGCGTAACACCACACAAGCAATATATGTTTCATAACAGCTAAGCTGCCAACTAGCAGCAGTGTAATTTAACATAACACTTCTTTGGTCCAACTGTTTAGCTACTCGAATAGCTTGTAATTCAACATTATTTGGTAATGTTTCATGATATTCACAAATATCATCGTGAATACGATGAGAAACAATACTTTCAATAACATTTAATAAATGTCCTATTTGATGACACTTTTCTGGTTGATACTCTTGATATAATTCACGTTGATTTTTTAACAATAAAGGATACAAAGTCATCAATTTTGATAAGTGTGGTAAAACAGCTGATTCTTCAACACATGTAACAGATTTATGGACCACAACAGCATTTGCTGTATGCGATGCAGCACTACTACTTTTGTTAGAGTTTACAACTTTGACGTGACGGTCATTCAAAAAGCCTTTTGCAGCCGGTGTCAATTTTTCTCCTGCACGGAGTTCAAAAATACCACTTTCTAAGTAGTTATACTCTTTCAGCATTTTTCTAACTTTGGATTCTGTTAAAACTGACACACTTTCACATCCTTGCATACAGACAGGCAACGCAACGAGTAAAACGCTCGTTGCGTTCTATCTGTTTATTTTACCTTTATTTTCAAATAATCGTATCAATTATTTTGGTAAGATAACTTCAACTTCTGAATGTGGACGTGGAATTACGTGAACAGATACTAATTCACCAACGTTTTCAGCAGCTGCAGCACCTGCATCAGTTGCAGCTTTAACAGCACCTACATCACCACGAACCATAACTGTTACTAATCCAGCACCGATTTGTTCTTTACCAATTAAAGTAACGTTAGCTGCTTTAACCATTGCATCTGCTGCTTCGATTGCTCCTACTAAACCTTTTGTTTCTACCATACCTAATGCGTTTGTGTTTGCCATAATAAATTTCCTCCTAAAATATGTTATTGTTTTTTATTTTAACAAACCTAGTTTAATTTTGATAATACACGTTGAACAAGTAAGTTAATAAGTTGTTCTTCGTCTGTATTACTTACAGAAGTAGTGTTTACTTCTACTTGTTGATTTTCAGCACGACGTAAATCTGCTAATTCAGATGTACCGTAAGCAATACGACGTACGTTAAATAAGTTTAATGGACTTACGTTATCAGAAGTAGCACTTCCTCCAACAGCACCACAACCTAAAGTAAAGGCTGGGAATAATCCAGTTGTTGCACCTACACCACCTAAAGCAGCTGCTGTATTTACCAATAATCTTGATACTGGTTTTTTCAATGCAAATTCACGAACAATTTTTTCGTTTTGTGTATGAATTGTCATTGTATGACCAACACCTTCATGGTGTAAGATTTTCATGCTCAATTCGCATGCTTCTTCCCAAGTTTTAACAGTATAGAAGCCTAATACTGGTGCTAATTTTTCCATTGAATAAGGTGCGTGTTTACCAACACCTGTTTCTTCTGCAATTAACACACGAGCATCTTCTGGTACATAAATACCTGCTAATTTACCAATGACTTGTGGAGATTTACCTACCATTTTTGGATTCATTGCACCACTTGGTAAAATGATGAATGCTCCTAATTTTTTAGCATCTTCTTCTGGAACAAAGTATGCACCTTGTTTTTTGAATTCTGCTACAACAGTCGCTTTCATATCTTCTTCAACGATAATAGATTGTTCTGAAGCACAGATAACACCATTATCAAATGTTTTAGAATCAAGAATTTGTCTGATTGCTGTTGGTACATCAGCTGTTCTTTCGATAAATGCTGGACCATTACCAGGACCTACACCAATAGCAGGTGTCCCTGATGAATAAGCCGCTTTAACCATTGCTGAACCACCAGTGGCTAAAATCAAGTTAGTGTCTTTATTTTTCATCAATTCATTTGTTGCTTGTAATGATACATTATGGATAACCCCAATAGCACCCTCTGGGCAACCTGCACTTTTCGCAGCACGTTTGATGACATCAACAGTCGCTTCAATAGATTTCAAAGCATTTGGATGTGGAGAGAAGACGATACTGTTACCAGCTTTTAATGAAATCAACGCTTTATACATAACAGTAGATGTTGGGTTTGTTGACGGAATCAAACCTGCAACCACACCAACTGGTACAGCCACTTCCATCACTTTATTTTCTTTATCTTCACTCAAGATACCTACTGTTCTCATATCTTTGATTTCTTCAAGAATGCCTTTAGAAGCCAATGCATTCTTTAATACTTTATCTTGCCAGCGTCCAAAACCTGTTTCTTCTGACGCCATTTTAGCTAAACGTTCACGCTCATCATAACATGCTTTTGCAACAACTTTAACAATAGTATCAATTTGTTCTTGACTCATTTTTGCTAATTCTTGTTGTGCTTGTTTTGCTTCACGAATTAAATCACGTGTTTCTTGAATAGACACTAAGTCTTTATCCAATAGTTTCACTAAATGTCACTCCCTTCCTATTTTTTTAACAATGCGTCTAGCAATGTTTTTTTGTTTGCAAATTTTATTTGTTTTTTAGTTAAGCCAATATTAGGTTCACGATATGCTATTGAGCGTAATTCAACAACTTTTAATTTTTCTAATTCTTCTAAAGAATAGCTTGAAGATGCTTCTTGCGCCACAATCACTTCTTCTGAAATTGATTCAACCACTAAAGGTTTTTCCTCAACAACTTCTGAAACAACAACAGCCTCTTCTATAACTTCTTCAACTTCTTCAACAACCTTAGCTGGTTTTTGAATGTCTTTTTTACGAATATCCGTAAATAAAATTTCGGTCTGTGAATCAAGTCTAGGAATAACATGACTGCTCATCAAACAACCTAAGTCTGAAATAGATGCAACAGCTGAATCAACGGCTGCTTTAACAGCACCTACATCACCCACTAATTGTACAGTATGTAATCCGGCTTTGATACGTTCAACATTTAATAATGACACATTAGCTGCTTTTAATGCTGCGTCAGCAGCTACAACAGCACCGATATAGCCACGAACCTCAACTAACCCTAGAGCTTCTTTTGTCATTTAATTCATCCTCTTAATAATTTTTAGGATCGTCTGCAACTGTTTGAACAGTTCTTGCGAATGCATCACAAGCTGCACGACATGCTGATTGTGATCCTACTAATAAGCCACCCGCAAAGTTTGTTTCACTTGGTGGACCATAGAAAGCACCAACTTGTACATCTGCTGCTTTTAGAGCTGCATCTAATCCAATCATTGCTTCAACTGGAGGTGCAATTAGGTAAGCAATTGCTGTTCCTTCTTCTGCATTAGCACCTGCTGATAAGTAAGAACCAGCACGTGAAATACAATGTGCAAAGTAAGGAATTGAATTATCGTCATTTGCACTATAGAAACTTGCACCATTTTCAATTTCATACACAACAACATCTAAACCGCTGCGTACTTCTTCTGGGTTAGGACCAGCAATAATACCGATAACTTCCCCTGCTAATTTTGTTGATGCATTACCTGCACCAGCATACATACTACGTGCGTACACAACTTCTACATCTGCTGCTTTTGTTGCTTCATCTAATGCAACGTATGTTACATCGTCACAGTCAGATGATACAATCCCTAAACTTCTGTGATGTGGCTTTAAGTCTAATGATGCAGCCAATCCAGCGTCTACGTTAGAAATAATTTGTGTACTTAAAACATTTGCTCCAAGACGTTCGTTTTTCACAACGTTTACCTCCTAAAAATTATTTTAATTCAATACCAGATTTTTTATTTTCTAACATTTTTTTGATAATTTCAGCGATGTAAGCCCCCGCTTCAACAGCAGGTGTACCACCTTTATGAATGTTAGATACAACTGTTCTTCTTGATTCTGGCATACCAACAGTTGGTTTATAAACGATATAAGCACTCATTGACTCAGCAGTTACTAAACCTGGACGTTCACCAATCAATAAGCACACTACTTCAGCACCAGTCAATTCAGCAATTTGGTCCATTGCAGCAACACGACAATGTTTTACAAATAATACTTCATTGAAATCTAAACCAAACATTTTTAGACCTTGTTTCAATGATGGTAACAAGTCTTTAATATTTGCTTCAATAGCAGCAGAACTTAATCCGTCACCAACAACAACTTGTACTTTTTGGTTAAGTGCACAGTTTTGTTTAATGAATTGTTGTTGATCTTCATTGAAGAAACGACCTAAGTCTGGACGTGTTAAATATTCATCTTTTGAAGTACATTTTGTTTCAGTTGGAACAAATCCCATTTCTTTTACGAAGTCTTCATCAACATAAGAGAAAACAGCATCTTGAGCTGCCGCATGGTCTGCTCTGAAACGTAAAACAGATTGTGTTTTATAACGAGTACCAGCTCTCCATAATCCTAAACGAGCAGGCGTGAATTTTTTCATTTTTAAGTATGCTTCTTTATTTGCAGCATTTGGAATTAAGAATTGTGTTTGAATATCTACTTCTGAAATATCAGGAATACAACCTTCTTCAATAACACTTTCGTTAGTATTCACTGGTGAAGACCCAGCAGGTTTAAATACTACTGTACCACCATTTGATTCTGATGTAACAGTATCTTTAGATGTGTTAGCATCATCAGACGACATTTCACTTAATAAAGAGCGAATCATTTCTTTTAATTGTGCTTCATTCATCAAAGACACCTCCTAAATATTTTTCTTCATGAATACAGATCCATCACCGAATAATTCAGTCATGTTACCTTTTTCATCTAATAAGCCCATGTTTTTCATCCAAATTTCAAATTCTTTAATTGGACGTTTGTTTAATAACTCACGCATTGATGCTGATTCATGGTAACCAGTTGTTTGGTAGTTTAACATGATGTCATCACCATGAGGAATAGCCATGATATAGTTGATACCTGCTAAACCTAATAATAATGTTAAGTTTTCAGCATCATTTTGGTCAGCTTTCATGTGGTTTGTATAACAAATGTCACAACCCATAGAAATACCTGTTAGTTTACCCATGAAGTGATCTTCTAAACCAGCACGGATAACTTGTTTTGCATCATATAAATACTCAGGTCCGATGAACCCTACTACTGTGTTTACTAAGAATGGATCAAAGCGTTTTGCAAATCCATAACAACGAGCTTCCATTGTTACTTGGTCAGCATCGTGGTGAGCATCAGAAGATAATTCTGAACCTTGACCTGTTTCAAAGTACATCACGTTAGGACCAGCAGCAGTACCTACTTTAAGTGCTGTATCATATGCTTCTTGAACAATTTTTCCATCTAAACCGAATGCTGTATTTCCTTTTTCTGAACCAGCGATAGATTGGAAAACAAGTCCAGAAGGAGCACCTTGGTTCATTGCTTCCATTTGTGTTGTAATATGTGCTAATACACAGTGTTGTGTTGGGATTTTAAATTCTTCAATAAAGTCATTGAATTTATGTAAAACACGTTTAACACTTTCAGTTGAATCGTCAACTGGGTTTAAACCTAATAACGCATCTCCACATCCATAAGCAAAACCTTCCATTGTAGAAGCCATGATACCATCTGGATCATCTGTTGTATGGTTTGGTTGTAAACGAGATGAGAATGTTCCAGGTTCACCAACTGTTGTGTTAGCTGTTTTTGTAATGATAATTTTTTGTGCACCAACAACTAAGTCCATGTTTGACATTAGTTTTGTTACTGCAGCAACCATTTCTGAAGTTAAACCACGAGATAACCAGTGAATATCATTACTTGTTGTATTTGTATCTAAAATCCATTCACGTAATTCTTCAACTGTCCAGTTTTTGATTTTTTCATAAGTACGTAAGTTAACATCGTCAACGATAATACGAGTTACTTCGTCTTCTTCGTATGGAACAGCTGGATTGTTAAATATATCTGATAATTTTAATTGTGCTAAAACAACTTTAGCCGCAACACGTTCCTCAGCAGATTGAGCTGCAACTCCTGCTAATTGGTCACCAGATTTTTCTTCGTTAGCTTTAGCCATTACTTCTTTTACTGATTTGAATTCATAGCTTCTGCCGAACAATTTAGTTTTCAGAATCATCTGAAATTCCTCCTTGGTTTTCTTTTTTTAGTTAAATACTAACGTTTTTACAACGACTGGCAATACCGAGCCTTCGATGACCGGATTACCAATATCGATATAATCTCCATTTTGTACATCAACAGAGTCAATACATACAAATGGATAGTCTTTTGGCAACTGAGCAAATAAGCATTGTCCCAGTGCTTTTGCCATATCTTGACGAACAACAATAATCAACGGAATGTTTTTACGAATGCTTTCATCCATACCTTTTACAATAGCACTTGCTATGTCCACAACTCTTGTAAATGACGGACTTTTCTCTCCTTCAAGAGCTAAAGCAACTTGTTGCACTTCGTTTTCTAACGTAAACCAATTCACTTTATCGTGAATGATTTGTGCCATTTCCATTGCTGATTCTTTTTCATCAGATACAGCTAATTTTAGAACAGGAATATTTTTAATTGGCAATACATTTGAAATATAAGTGATTGTACTACCACTCACATCTGTTGTATGACTTCCTGCCCCTACCACTGTTGCACGAATGGTTTCTTCAGAAACAATTACTTTACGTTCTGTGAAAATTTTAGATTTTTGTAAAGCACGTCCTAATAAAACACCAATATCACCGTAAGCGAATTCATCAACATCAGTGCCATAAACCTGATCGGCTACACCACCAGAGAATGATACGCAACGTATTTCATAGTTTAATTTTAAACCATGATTTGTTTGCAACATTTCGTAGTACGGACTATTGTTTTCAATACCAACAGACTGTTCTAAAACGGTTACCATAATTTGAATAATTGTATCTAAATCTTTTCGATTAGCCGGTTTTCCAACAGCTAAATCTAATTTTAATTCAGCTACAATATCAAGTAATTTTGGTGCGATATAACTGATCACATGTGTTTTAGGATCCAATTTAATTAAACGGCCACCTATATCAAAACACCCTGTATCAATCAAGTCACCTTCTCTAAAAACAGCTAAATTAGATGTCCCACCACCAATATCAATATTGGCTACTGATGTATGGTGCTCTTCTGAGTAAATATGACTACATGCACCTTTAGCTGCGATAATGCTTTCTAAGTCAGGACCGGCGGTTGCAACAACAAAGTCACCTGCATAACCACTTAAAACCTCAAGCACATGACTTGCATTATCTTTTCGTGCCGTTTCACCAGTAATGATAACAGCACCCATTTGAATATCACTTTTTTCAATGCCTGCTTTTGCATATTCGCTTGTCACGAACTGCTTAATTTTTTCAGCTTCAATCAAGTGATTTTCAGAAATAGGGGTAAAAATAATATCGCTTTTATATAGAACCTTTTTATCTGTAATATACACACGCGGTATGGTAAATACAGATGCGATATTTTCAATGGTTAACTCTGATAAAACTAGCTGCGTAGTTGCTGTCCCTAAGTCAATCCCTACACTTAAAATTTTATCCGACATGTGCGTAACACCTCCAAAAAAAAGACACTCAAAGACATATAGTTAGACTACTAGTCTACTACCTTACCTTGAAGCGTCATTGCTTTATTCTAACATCATTGTTAGTTGTTATTTTTTAAATGTAATAGTTGTTACCGTTCCATTTCTGTCGGACTGAACAGAAATTTTACCCGATAATTTACTTTTTACAAATTGATTCACAATCGTTAAACCTAATCGGCTTTCCTCATGCTCTTGAATTTTGTAACCTTTTCCATTATCGGCAACTTCTAAACGTATCATACCATTTTCTAGGCTAACATGCAAATGAATATATAAATTTTTTCGATTTATTTTTTCAAAAGCATGGTCATAACTATTTTGGACCAATTCATTCACAACAAGAGCAGTTGCTACTGCTCTATTACTATCCAATAAAATGCTCGTATCAATATTATACGTCAATCGAACATCTGATTGGCCCATGAAGAAACGTTGAATATTTCCAAGTGTTTCTTCTAAGACTTTAGCCAGTACAATTTCGTCCTCAGTTTGTGAAGATAACAATTCATGCGTCATCGCAATAGATAAAACGCGATTTACACTATCATTTAACGTCTTTTTCACTTCAGGATTTTTACTTCGTCTTGCTTGAAGACGAAGCAATGACACAACGGTTTGTAAATTATTTTTAACACGATGATGAATTTCACGAATAACAGTTGCTTCAGTTAACAACCTCGATTCTTTTTGCTTAATTTCTGTAATGTCTTTAAAAATCATCACAAAAATATTACTGTCTTGAATAAAGTGTCGTTTTACTGAAAAATAATATTGTCCATACTTGATTTCTACTATTTTATTATTTTCCCAACGTCCATTAAGAATTTTCTTTTGAATGGCTTTAAACTGGAAACTGTCCAAAACTAAATTATCATAGTGCATACCAGTAATTGAATCTCGATAACCTAATTTTTTACGATAGTAATTATTAGCTGCATGGTTATAATATTTTAAATAACCTTGCCCATCAAAAATTAAAATGGCATCATCTATATAATCTGATAATGTAATTTGTTCAAGTTGAGAAACTTGCAAAGCATTCGTTAATTCATAAACGCTATTTTTATCATTGTCTATCGAAAAAGTTGACAAGATTTTTTCGGTCACATCCGTTTCAATAATAATTACAGCTATGACTTTACTTTCTCTTGTTATCGGAAATACTTTTTGCTGAATGGATACACCTTCTTGAGATAAGGCCGACAATCCATTTGTTTTTGCACCCGTTTGTAATGTTCGAATCACACCTGGTTCATTATGTAAATAAGCAATGCTTCCAACAACATTTTTTTCATATAAACTTTGTTTTTTTTGCGGTTTTTTATGAAAAATAACGATTGCATTTTCGGAATAAGCATCCTTCACATCGATGAATACATCTTCTAATGCATACATTGAGCTTCGCATCAATCTATCTGCTTGAGATAAAATCCACTCTATATCAAACTCATCCAAAGTTGTTTGCTCTTTACAAATACGAATAATATCATCTTTATAAGTCATCATGTAACACTAACAATTTAGCTATTTCAACCATTGGAACACGCTTTTGCATACTAATTGTTCGAATTTTTTTGAAAGCATCAGGCTCACTTAAATGCTCTTGCTCCATAAGTAGACCTTTCGCCTTTTCTATAATAATTCGATCTTCCAATTTTTTAGCTAATTTCTCCATATCTTGTGAAAGTTCTCTTAACTCTTTTCCTTTTTCAACACAAACTTCAACCATTGGTACCAAAGATTTTACATCTAGTGGTTTCACTAAATAAGCACTTGCTCCATATAGTTTGGCTTTATTTGTATATGCTTCATCACTATATGCAGATAACAAAATAACGCTATATGCTAATTTATCATCTAATATTTTTTTACTTGCAGTTAATCCATCTAATAACGGCATTTTAATATCCATTAAAACAAGATCTGGAGTAAACTTTTGACACATATCAATTGCTTCAAAGCCATCTGCAGCCTCTCCAACAACTTCATATCCCGCTTCTTCCAAAATGTCTTTAATGTCTAATCTTGCCATAGGTTCATCATCAACAATTAGTATTCTACCCTTCATCACGCTCTCCTTAAGATTTGTTCAAATTATGTGCGTGTTACAACTGTACTTGAAAAACTTAAAATATCTTCTAAGCCTTGTAAAACAGCTACAAGAGAAGCCTCAACTGAAGCAACATCTCCTGTTAACACAACAGAACCGCTAAAGCGATCTACAAATCCAACTTGAACATCTGCAGCTTTTGTTGCAATATCTACTGCAATAATGGCTGCTTCACTTGGGGTTATGGTTAAAATACCTATTGCACCTTTTTTCTCAGTAATTAAACCAAGCTTTTCATAAATGACTGGATCAGGATTGGCAATTAAATGCGCTAATGTGACCTGTTTACCAGGTACATATTCCTGTATCATTCTTTGTTTTTCTTCCATTTTGTCACACCCTTCATTTTGTTAGATTATGTAGCTCATCTATTATATTAGAAAATGGTATATCTAGCAATCTAAAATGCATTTTCTAAAATTTTAGCCACATCTTCTGGTGAAGGTGTTCTTGGGTTTGTATCTGTACAACGATCTTTAATAGCCGCAAGAGCTATCTCATCTTTATGTGCAAGAAAATCTTGTGATGCCACACCATATTCTCTTAATGTTGTTGGCATATTCAATTTTTTCTGTAATTGTTTTATAGCACTTACTAATTGTCTAACTGCCATTGCAGGATTAGAGGCATTACAACCTAATAATTTTGCAATTTGTTGATAGCGTATTGCTGTTGATTTATCATATCCAATTTTACCAACGCTCGTCATATTCGCATTATATTGGATAATATGTGGCATTAAAATACTATTTAAACGTCCATGTGGCACATGGAATTTAGCACCTGCTGCATGAGCAATACCATGATTTAATCCTAAAGATGCTGTATTAAATGCCATACCAGCCAATGTTGACGCTGCATGCATTTTTTCACGTGCTTCTACATCATGTCCATTTGCATACGCTTTAGGCAAATATTCAAAAACAAGTTTAATAGCTTTTTCTGCTAATGCATCTGAAAAATCGGTAGCATTTTTAGAAACATACGCTTCGATTGCATGTGTTAATACATCCATTCCTGTATCTGCTGTAATATTCGCAGGTAAAGTTAACACTAAATCGGCATCTAAAATTGCAACAGAAGGTAAAATATCTCTTGAAATCAATGGATATTTTGTTTCTTTTTCTGCATCTGTGATAATTGAAAAATCTGTTACTTCTGAACCAGTTCCACTTGTTGTTGGAACAGCAATGAAGGTTGCTCCTGAAAAAATACCTTGTTTAGATGCAAAATAATACATCGCTTTTGCTGCATCAATAGCAGAGCCACCACCGACTGCCAACACAATACTTACATTTTTTCCTTCTGCACTCTTAATACCAGAAACAACTGTTTCAATTGGAGGATCAGGAACAATATCAGTAAACACAATCACATCATTACTGCTATCAACATATTTTAAAACATCATTGATTTGGCCAGATGTTTGTAAGAACGGATCCGCTACAACTAAGAAACATTCATTTTTATATGTACTTAACTGTTCCAAAGCACCTCTACCTATACACAATTCTGTTTTATAATATATTTTATACATATTCATTCTCCTTTCTTTTAAGATAAAAAGCATGAAAAAATGCTACACGAAAACAACCACATTCATAGGTGGATTTTTTCCACATAGCAACATTGCTTTTATGAAGTAAACACGCCTTTGTGCTTATGGTGAAATTTTAACATAATAACGCTTTCTCGTCAATAAAATTCATGCTCTTATCATTTTAAAAACACCTTTTCTCTTCTAATTTTTAAGATATTGTATCTCATCTCATAAAAGACATGCTCCCCCATACTTTTTATATGTTTACCTTCTTATTATCCTATAAAATTTTTCTATCAATTCTTCTTAAATAAATACGACAAAATAGTTGTAACCACGCTATGTATATGGTATAATTTGCTTGCTAGATAAATATTTCAGTACTTTTGTGAATATGGAAGTTTGGTGAAATTCCAACACGGTCCCGCCACTGTGATAAGCATTGCTTTCAGTCAGATCTTTATTCTCAAATTTTAGTAGATTTCATTCCTCGATGTAAGGATATGACGTCATTTTGGATTGCATGACAATCGTTGTAGCTTTCCATACTTGGCTCTACGTTCAGTATGTGCTGATATTTTCTAAAGGCGCCAATAAGCGTCTTTCTGCAAAGATGCAGAGCCAATGTTATGGAAAGCTACAACTAACCAAAGCTGTTTAGTATTGGATACAATGATGTATATCTAGCTTTCTAATCTGATTTTAGACACCTTGTAGATTTTTTCTACAAGGTTTTTTATTTTTATCACAAACGACAAAAAAACACCCAATATTGAGTGTCTTTTGTTATTATTTGCCTTCTCTTTGTTTTGCCCAACGTTCAACATCGGCTTTTGTAATGTTATTGTGGAATACTTTTGCACTACGCTCATAAGCAACGTCTGCAACACCTTTTCTAAAGTTAATAACACGTGCCAATGCAAAGAAATAATCTGATAAACGGTTTACAAATACCATTACTTCATTATTTATTTCATTTGTCCACATTGTTGCAACAATATGACGTTCCGCACGTCTTGCAATTGTTCTTGCAACATGAATCATTGAAGCAATAGGATCTCCGCCTTGTAAAATAAATGTTTCTAGTGCAGGTGGAATATCAGCGTATGTATCAATACGTTCTTCAATCCAATCAACTAATTTTTTATCCACTTTGTAAGGATAAACACCGTGTGGTGTAGATAAATCTGAACCACAATCAAATAAATAATGCTGTAATTGACGTAATTCATCAATTAAAGGATCTCCATTTTCCATTTGACTTATTGTGTATCCTATCCAAGAATTTAATTCATCAATCGTACCGTATGCACATACGCGATCCGAATCTTTGGCTGCACTTTGTCCACCAACAAGCTTTGTTAGCCCTTTATCTCCTGTTTTTGTATATAGCTGCATGATTTTCTCCTTTCACTTCTTTTACTATAGTTTACACCTAAACAACCTATTTTGTAAACGTTTCTAATCATATTTTTTTATTTATAATCCCGTGTATCTACATAATCATCTCGACTTAATTTTCCTTGCTCAAACGTTGGCATATTTGTGATTGTGTGAACAGCATTCTCCATTAAGAAAAAGGCTAAAGGACAACCAGAGCCCTCTCCTAAACGCATATCCATTAACAACATAGGCTCAAGTTTTAAAGTATCTGCAACAATTTTATATCCCGGTTCTGTTGAACAGTGAGAAGCAAAACAGTAATCTAATACATGTGGTGCAATCTTAGAAGCAATCAGTAATCCTGTAATGGAAATCACACCGTCAATCACACACGGTTTTTCATACATCGCACAAGCCAAATATGTTCCAACCATTCCTAACATGTCTAAGCCACCAATTTTAGATACAATATCCAATACATCTTCATAGGGTGCATGTTTTTGAATACATTGCTCAATAATATTGATTTTATGTTGCATTGATGTTTTCGTTAAGCCTGCTCCATATCCGGTCACTTCATGTGCTGGTTTATCAAGCAAAGCACTAATCACTGCTGCAGAAGTCGTTGTATTACCGACACCCATTTCGCCTGTACCAAATAATGTATAACCTTGATTTATCAAAGAAACTGTCTTATCGTATCCATTTAAAATGGCTTGAATGCACATTTTTTTGGACATTGCTGGCTCTTTTGCCATATTTTTAGTACCGTACATTACTTTAGCATCTACATGATAACCAACATCTTTTTTACAACCAATATCAACAACACAAACATCACTTCCTACATGCTGCGAAATGGCACATAGTCCTGTTTTCTTTTCTAACATATTTTCCGCAACAATATAAGTCGTTTCTTGAGGATTAGCTGATATACCTTCTTCAACAATGCCATTGTCAGCTATATATACGACAACTACTTTTTTCTCTAAAGAAATATGTTTGTCAAACATACTATACAAACGAGCATAAATAGTCTCCATTTTCCCAAGAGCACCTAACGGTTTCGCTAAACGATCACAGTATTGCTGTCCTTCACAAAGAAGTACTTGATTAACGGGCTTTATTTTTTGGATAATATTCTCTAATCGTACCAATTCTTCCATACAAACCTCACAACTGCTTGACACCTTCATAAATAATGGTGCACAATGTTCTTTTTTGATAATACTTTGCAAATAATTGTTTAGATAGAGCTTCTTCTATTTGCTCTAAAAAAGCAACTTGTTCCTTTGTTAATAAAATACCCACAACAGTGCCACTATGCGCGATGTTAATACCCAATAATTGATAATTTTTGACAAAAGCAATGATGTCCTTTAAATAAGGTTTTGGTAAACGTCTATCATTCAATAAAGCACTCTCTAATGCAACATGTGACAGTAAACTTAACGATTTTTCTTGACACGCTTTTTGAAACAATGTAAATAATTCTTTCGAGTGCTGTTTATCATATACATTCGATTGGCTCATACGAATCAATCCCACCGTATTGACCGTTTCAATTGGTTCTAACATGTATACATACAACTCAGGTTTCCAATGCGTTTCAAACAAAGGCTTTGCTGTTAAAGGATTAATCACTGTCCAATGTTTAAACGCTACCGAATCAGTCGGTTCTACTTTCGAGCATAAAGACGACAATGTTTCCATAGATAATTTTTCCTGTTTCAACAAAGACATACCATATAAAGCGCTAATCATATCTGCTGTACTACTTGAACAGCCTTTTCCAACGGGAAGCGACGTCTTTCTCGTTATATGAAACATGTCCTTAGGATATACCAAATCTTTTATTTCTTGAATTTTAGGCAAAATTATAGAAGTGGTTGTACTAGATGAAACTGTAACAATACTTTTTTTATCAATATTGTAGGACAATAAGTATTCTTCATCATCATACACACCTTGAAAAAGTTCCCCGCAAGACCCAGCACAAGACACACTAACACTTTTCATGTATCACCTCATTATCAAAAATCTCTTGTATTGCTTTAATCAACTGCTCATTTTCCTTTCGTGTACGCACTGCAACACGATAATGCTGTGTTGTCAATCCATGATAGTTTTGACACGAGCGAATAAAGACTTTCTTCTCCCATAAGGCTTTCCTTAAATCAAGTTCGCCCAAGTATGTAAAGAAAATATAATTCACTGTTGGTTTGACAACATCAAGCTGATGAAAACTAACAAGAGCATTATATAAGAACTCTTTTTCTTGATGTAACCACTGCTTCGTTTGTTTTTGATAATTTATATCTTTTAAAATAACTGGCACTGCTCTATCTGCTAATGTGTTAATACTCCAAGGTGCTCTTTTATTATCAATATCTGTTAAACACGATGTTAAAAAAGTAAGAGCATATCCTAGACGTAATCCCGGAATAGCATAAAACTTTGTTAAAGATTTTACGACAATCACATGTGGATACTCTTTTAAAAATGGTACAAATGTATATTGTACTTCATCCATTAAAAAATCAACAAATGCTTCATCAATCACTAAATAAATGTTTTTATCACTTAAATAATTTGCAACTTTTTTAAGTTCCTCACTTGTCACTAATGTGCCTGTTGGATTATTCGGATTACAAATCAATACCACATCACCACTTGTTAACATTGATAAATACGGCATTATACTATCAAATGTCCATTGATAAGAAGAATCAAGTGGACAAAGTTTAATTTTAGCACCAACTTGAGAAAATGCTTTTTCATATTCCATGAAAGTAGGGCTTAATGTAAGCACTTGTTTTGGTTTAAAAAAGCGTGCCAATTCATAAAAAATTTCAACGGCTCCATTTGATAATAATACGGTTTCTGCAGGGAGCTGATGATAAGTAGCAATCGCATTTTTTGCTGCTCGATAATGGATGTCTGGGTAATGTACTAAAGCATCTATACTCTCTATAATGGCTTGTCTTAATGCTTTAGACACACCAAAAGGATTGATATTTGCACTGAAATCAATACAATCCTCTCGGTTATAACCAAGTTGCATTGCTAAAGCATCTACATTTCCTCCATGCTCTATTTTCATGCCTATCAATCCTTTCATGTCTTTATTTATTTGTCATCGTCCATTAAATATTCACGCAAATCATCAATACCAATATTTTCAACAGAAGAAATTTCAAAAATTTTAATTGCTCCTGCTAATTTTAATTGTAGTCTTGCTCGCTCAATTAAAGATGGATCATTTGCCATATCAATTTTTGTGACAACACCTATAACAGGTTTTGTAAAAAGGGATGCAAAACCTTGTGGAAATGTCTGCATCGTTTCCGCAGATGAAATCAATAAACCTATCACATCTGCTTCCGCAGCAGTTACTGTCAACGCATTATAATATTGTCTATGTTGTAAAAATTCTCCTGGTGTGTCAATAATAGCATCATAAAACTGAATGGCTTGCGTTTTATAATAACTAATATCTAATCCTTTTAATCTTTGTGTTAATGTTGTTTTTCCAACACCAACTGATCCAACAAACATAATTTTTTTCATACGTCACCTCGTTTCCATTATACACAAGATTTTGCGAATATCCAAATTTATTTTTTCAATAATTCTGCTTCTGTTTTACCTAATAAAATTGTTTCACGTCCGTGTAACAATATACCTTTATTTTCGTCACGGCCTTGTAAGAAGTATCTTGCATCATCTTTATCGTATGTGTCTGCCGCTTCTTTAGACAATTTACCGATACCTTTTTCAGTTGGTCTGATACGGTTAAAGATAATACCTACTTGTAAATCTTTAAAGTCAGTTAACATTGCATAGTCACCATTGCTGTCACCTGCAATCAAGATAGGTTCTTTATCTTTGTGAGTTGCTGCCATATATTTTTTAATCGTTTCTGTTTTACCTGCACCTTGTGTTTGTGCATATTCTGGATTTAATTCAGCTTGAATAACACCATTGCTATCTTTAGATAACATCATAGCATAGATGTTTTCTTTAGGAATATTATATCCATATTTACTATTTGTTGCGTAAGGAATAATAACATCAATATAAGATGCTGAACAAATATATACGTCAATACCATTTTCCATTAAAGTTGCGTATAAGTCTTGCATTTCTTTAACAGAACGTACACCTGTTTTGAAAGATACACTAACTTGTCCTGCTTCACCTTTTAATGTTGCTGGACTTTCCCATGTTTCTTCTTTTAATTCATCTTTTAAAGCATAGTCAATAGATTTTTCAGTTAATGCTTGTACTTCTTCAGATGTCATGCCTGCATATAAATATGTTACCCATGGATAGCTAATGTCTGAACTAAATGTTGAGCCAACAGCTTCATATAAATAACGTAATTTAGCACTAAAGTCTTTATATTCATCAGTTGATTTTAATTCATCTAATGATTTTGTCCCTTTCATACCACTATAATTATTGTATAAGAATGTATAGTCTGATTCTAAATCTTTTGCAATTTTATCAATATTTACACGGCCACCGTCTTTATTATTCCAATCTTCTTTAAAATCATCACTTGGTAAGTTTTTACGAATGGCTTCACCAAATTTTTCTGGTGTCATTTTGAATTCTAAATTCATGATTTGATAAGTGAATGTTGCTTCACCAATATCGTTAATAATTGTTGTGTTATCCCAATCAAATACAGCATAAGGTTTTGCATCTGCTTTATAGTTTGCATTTGTTTTACCATTATCAGCAACTAATTTTGACAAGCGAGCATATAATTTATCTTCCCATACACCTTTTTCGAGTGTTTTAACACTTTGAGCTTGTTGCGTTGTTGTTTGCTCCATTTTTGTTGTTTGTGGTGCTTGACATGCAGCTAATAGCAATGTTGCTCCACACATAAAAATAACACGTTTTTTCATGTTTTTACCTCCAAAAAATTTTTGCTCCATAAAAAAGGGCAAAGAAAGACCGTTAGTTGTTCTGGTTGCGCACCATTGCGACTAAACGGCTTCTTTGCCAATCTGTATGAAACTGTTTTCAGTATACCTTGCAAATATCATTTCGTCAATATATAATCGAACATCACACGAAAGTTTTATATTTTTTTAATAAAATTTACACATCTATACACCAGATAATACAATTAAACGTTCAACAAATTCGTTTTTTGGATGCAAACGAATCTCATCAGGTGTTCCAATTTGTTGAATTTTTCCTTCGTCTAATACCATGACTCGTGTCCCTAATTTCAACGCTTCTGCTATATCATGTGTGATAAAGACAATCGTATTTTTTAGTTGTCTATGAAGTTGTTTTAACTCATTTTGCACTTGGTATCTTGTAATAGCATCCACTGCACCAAAAGGTTCATCCATTAACAAAATATCTGGATTAGATGCTAATGCTCGAGCAATCCCTACACGTTGCTGTTGCCCTCCAGACAATGCATTGGGAAACATCGTTGCAATCTCATGAGATAATCCAATCATATCTAATTTTTCATAGACAATTCTTTCAATATCTTCTTGAGGATATTGTTTTAATCGCAACACATAAGCAATATTTTCAAAAACGGTTAAATGCGGAAATAAAATATTTCCTTGAATAGCATATCCAATACGCCGTCTTAATTCAATTAAATCTTCATCTGCAATACTTTTTCCGTCAATTAACACATCTCCGCTATCAATACTCACTAAACCATTGATCATTTTCATAAGAGTCGTTTTTCCTGAACCAGATGATCCAATGACTGTTAAAAATTCACCTGTTGGAATCGTTAAATCTAAATTCTCAATAATGATTGTATTTTCATATTTTTTACATACTTGTCTAAACTCAATCATATTATTCTCCAATCAATCCCAATGTTTTTAAATAGTTTTTTGCAACATCACTCGGTTTCTCGCCTTTACTTTCTACCTTATCATTCAGTTCAGACATCGTTTTATCATCTAAAGTATGATTTAGCAATGCTAATACTTTTCTTAATTCTGGATGTTGCATTAAAACGTCCTCTCGAACAACTGTACCGGCGACATAAGATGGATATAATTTTTTATCATCTTCCAATACAACAATATTTGCAGAAGATAACTGCCCATCTGTTGTAAAAATAGTCATGACATCTATCTTACCATCATGAATAGCTTGATATTTTAATCCATTATCCATATCCACCGTTTTTTTAAAAGACAAATCATATACTTTCTGCAATGCTTTATAACCATCTTCTCTTTCATAAAAATCATATTCTGCACCAAAAGTAAGTTGATTGGCAATAGCAACTAAATCACTATATGTTTTTAATTGATATTGATCGGCTATTTCTTTTCTCACAGCAATGCCATATGTGTCATTAAAGCCAAAATTATTCCCCCACGCAAGATGGAACATGTCGTGATAATCTTTCATTAATACATCAAATTTTCCTTCATAATAAGGTTCCGTATGTTTTAACACTACTTGCCATGCAGTTCCTGTGTATTCTGGATACATATCAAATTCACCTTTTAAAACTGCCGGATGAATATTCGCTGTTCCTCCACCTACACCGTGTGTTATTTTTACGTTTAAATCTGTTTTTTCCTCTATGAGTTGCTTTAACATTTCTCCTAAAACATAACCCTCAGTCGTTGGCTTAGTCGCAATATGAATGGGTTTTTCCATAGGAACTAAATAAAAAGCACCTATGATGACTGTAAATAAAACAGCAATCAACATCACCCATTTTTTAATATGCTTGGATAATCCATGATGTACTTGGATTCTTTTTTCAATATTTGCCAATAAGAAATCTGCAACTAACGCTAATATAGCAATAAGTAAACTACCAACAACTGTCATATTCAAATTATTCGTTGTAATACCGCGATAAATAGCAACACCTAATCCACCTGCACCAACAAAAGAAGCTATCCCTGCTAAAGCAATCGTCATAGTTACCATATTTCGAATACCCGACATCAAAATTGGTAAAGACAGAGGAAACATGATTTTATACAAAATTTGATTGGGCGTACTCCCCATACCTTCGGCAGCTTCGATAATTAAACTATCCACAGACATCAATCCAACATAAGTACTTTTGACGACAGGTAATAAAGCATACAATGTCAAGGCAACAACTGCTGTTGTATTACCAACACCTGTAATTCCAATTAAAAAACCTAATAAAGCAATCGCAGGAATGGTATATAACACATTCACTATACTTAATAAGATTGTTGCTAATTTAGGTTTTTTTGTCATATAAATACCGATACCTATACCGAAAATAATGGCAAGTATAATGGATATAAACGATACAATAATATGTTGTTTCAGTAAATCCATAAAAAATGGATACTCATTTAAAAATAAATCAATAATACTTTTCATGTTACTCTCATCCTTTAAAACGCTTTTATTTATTATACTATATTTTTCTCATTTGTATAAAATGATTTGTTTGAGAAAGTAAACAAAAAGCTCTTCGTCAACTCGTGATTGCCCAACACGAGTTGACGAAGAGAGATTAGTTGTGATAAATAATTTGTACACCTGTTCGGTCAATTTCCAAAGGAACAATATCATGCTCTGGAAAGGCTTCTGTTAATAAATGGGTAATTTTTTTTACTTGTTGAGGGGGTACTAAAGTCATGACCGTCGGTCCCGCCCCACTTAAATATGTACCGTATGTATATTCTTTTTTTAATAATTCACGAATTTGAACCAATTCTGGTACTAAATGTTTACGATACGGTTCATGAAAGACGTCACTTTCAATAATATGACGAATATATTTCAAATAACCTCTCGCGATTTGAGATACAAAAACATTACTAATTGCACTACCTTTTGCGGCTTCTTTTAAAGAGAGCATATCCGGTAAAACGCCTCTACTCTCTTTTGTTGACAATGGTTTTGCAGGAATACAAGCCACGCCCACAACATGATTAACATAAACTTTTGACCAAAAGACACGTTTGTTCATGGCAGCACTAATAACCAAGTTCCCAATCAAAGCAGGAGCAACATTATCTGGATGTCCCTCATACTTTGTTGCTAGTTGTATTTTATCATCTATTGATAAATTTAGATTACCTAAATAGTTTGCTAATTCTATTCCTGCAATAATGGCAGATGATGAACTTCCTAGACCTCTGGTTGTTGGTATATTCGTTCTCATGCGTAAACGATGTGGTTTTAATTTATGACATGTTCTCTTAGCAATTTGAATGATTAAATTACGGTCATTATTTGGTAAATAAGGAATATCATGCTCGATTATCCATTCATTTGTTTCTTCCAAAACATCTAATTCTAAATATAACTGAACAGCTATACCTATCGAATCAAATCCCACTCCCATATTTGCCGATGTTGCTGGCACTTTAATGGTTATCATCTATTCTCCTCCTTTAAAAAATAGTTAAAGACACAACATCAACAACAGATTGTTCTTTTTGTAATGCGTCTATCACAACTTTATGTGTTGCAACCTTTTCTAATTCGGTCATGACAAACATTGTGACATGATTTTCTTCTTTTAGAATTTCTACTTTAGAAACATTTACACCATGCTTTGCAAAAACTTGCTCAATCATTGCACTGTCATCAAAACCTTGTTGTAAATAAATACGATAATAATAGTCAAAGAACACTTTATCGGGCGATAAAAAGGCTGTCGGTTGTTGATACGTTGAAAATGGTCTACCTGTTTTTCCAGAAAGTATATTCACACCAATCGCCATAATATCACTCACAACTGAATTAGCCGTTGGTAATTTACCCGCACCTGCTCCGTAAAACATCGTTTCACCCAGTGCTTTTCCTGTAACATAAACCGCATTATTTTCTTGGTGAACAGTCGATAATGGATGCTCTTTTTTCACAAAACTCGCACCTACTTGTGCGTACACTTGTCCATTCTCACACTTCGTCATTCCCAATAATTTGATCACATAACCTTGATTATCCGCAAATGCCATATCGTGTTTATTTAAATGACGAATACCACTTATATCCATATCGTTTAATTGAATAGCCATTCCAAATCCTAAACGCGTTAAGATGACAACTTTACGTGCTGCATCTAAGCCATCCACATCACTTGTTGGGTCTGCCTCGGCAAACCCAAGTGCTTGTGCTTGTTTAAGTGCTTCGTCATAACTTAAACCGTTTTGAACCATTTGTGTCAGCATATAGTTCGTTGTACCATTCAAAATACCAACAATTTCTGTCACCTCATCTGATGCCATACTTATAGTTAACGCACGTAAAATAGGAATACCACCACCAACACTTGCTTCATAATAAAAATCAACACCTTGTGTTTTAGCAAGGTCAAACAGTTCTGTTCCATAAAGTGCAATTAAATCTTTATTTGCTGTCACAATATGTTTGTTCGCTTGCAAAGCACGTTTCACATACTCATAAGCGACCGTTGTTCCACCAATCACTTCAACAATAATATCCATATCTGGTGTTAACAAATCGTTAATATCAGTTGTAAAAAAAGTATCACAACTATTGATAATTTCTTGATAAGGCTCTAACTCACGCACCAATACTTTTGTCACACGTACGTTTTTCCCTAATACTTGGCTCATTTTTTCTTGATGATTTTGAATGATGTCAAAAACACCACTTCCAACTGTTCCAAACCCTAATATTCCTACTGATAAATATTCTTGCATACATATACCTCCAAGCCAATTATCCTTATAGTATAAAAGATTCTATTAAAAAGTCTATACTTTCTCACAAGTTTTCTCATTTTTTTGTAAATACTCTATTGTACTCATGTGATTGACAATATGTTCTATAAATCAAATGCTTTAATATCCACTTAAAACAGATAAAACTGAAGTAACATAATGTCGCTACTTCAGTTTTTTTCTATACCATTTCTATCAAAAATTTGACATTTTTCTACCAGTACTTGCATATCTTTTGGCATTGGCGCATGACACGTAATTATTTCATCAGAAAACGGATGCTTAAACACCAATTTTTCACAGTGTAAAGCTTGTCTTTGTAAAGACGTGTCCATACGTCCACCGTATAAATCATCTCCAATAAGCGTTGCCTTTTTATGTGTAAAATGTACTCTAATTTGATGTGTTCGTCCTGTATGTAATTTAATTTTATACACACTCATATTATAACCACGCGCATAGAGCCAATATTCTGTTCGTGCCTCTTTTCCAGAACCGTCTGCTATGACTTGTCGTGTCATTATTGAATCCGGCACACGCCCAATAGGAGCATCAATCACACCATACTCAAATAATTCATCAGATTGCTGTGCTATAGCTATATATTGCTTGTCAACTTGTCCAGCACGTAATTGTTTATCTAATTGTCCATGTGCAAACTGGTGTTTAGCAAATAACATCACACCCGAGGTATCTTTATCCAAGCGTGTCACAATATGAATCACTTGATGCTCATTATTATTTTGGACAAAATAACCTTTCACTCGATTTGCCATAGAATACTTTGGATGTAAGTAAGACGGAATCGAGGCAACACCTGCTGGTTTATTGACAGCTAAAACATGCTCATCTTCATACAATATATCAATCGGTAAAAAAACAGGTATCACATTTGGCTGTGCCTCTTCCTTTGGAATGACCATACGAATGCAATCCCCATTTTTTAAGACATATCGTACCGTTTCTTCTTTTCCGTTTACCAATAATTGTCCACCGTGGAATTTTACTTTTGCCAATAAACGTCTTGAAATATCGTGTGCTTTCAAAAAAGCTTTCAAGGATATTTCTACTTCTTTTTCGTATGTCCACTCAAAATACATTTTCTGTCTTCTTTCCTACTTTCCAATAAACGAATTTTTTGTACGCATCCAAAAATCAATATTTTTATAATTGATAAAATGAATATGTTCCTCACTAATGGATACCGTTATTTCAACATTGTCTTGGGTTTCAAAATGAATTGGATCAATATTATCAATCACGACAAAAGGAGAAACCGCATCTTTCACGATTAAACGCACACTTTCCCCTTTCGGTAAAATTAAAGGGGAGCCTATCGTTTTATAGACCCGATTATTTAATGCAGCAATTTCTGTTAACTGCATGGCTTCCATTTTCGGATGCAATAATGCTCCTCCTAAAGACTTGTTTAACCCTGTTGATCCCGTAGGAGTACACACACACAAACCATCTCCTCTAAAAATTTCAAATAATGCATCATCAATACTCACTTCACATACCAAAGTGCCCGTCAATGTTTTCACCGTCACTTCGTTCAAAACCATGTGCGAGATACATTTATCAGATTGTACAATATTCACTCTTAATAAAGGATATTGATACGTTTGATGTGTTTTTTCTTTTAAACATGCCATAACATCTTCTAGCTCTTCATCTAAAAAATCGGTATAAAATCCTAAATTCCCAGTATGAATTGCCAAAAAATGAACATTACTTAGGCAATGTGTATACTGATGAAATGCTTTTAATAACGTACCATCTCCACCTATGGAAATAACAATTTCTGGATGTTTTTCATCAATTTCTACTGATTCTTGTTCAAGACGTGTTAATAATGCTTGTTTCACTTCTTGTGATTTATTTGAACGACTTACTACTAATGCGATTTTCATATGTTAACCCCTGTCTATTTCGACATATTTCCTATCATTATACCATATTACTTGCATATTCGGAAAAATATCTTTAGAATGACAACAACATTACTAAAAAGGACACAAACTATGAGCAAAGAACTAGAAAAAGAATTGAAAACAGGCTTAACAGAAAGCGAATATCATCATTTATATACATTTCTACAATGTGACAAGCGACCACTTATCTCACAAGAAAATTATTATTTTGATACATTCGATAATCAATTACTCAATCATAAACTTGGATTACGCATTCGCTTAGACGATACACATGGAGAATTTACATTAAAAGTACCCGTAGCAGAGCATGAAAAAATGGAAATAACCGATATATTCTCTCTTGACTTAGGAAGAGCTTATCTACAATCAAATACCTTCCCAAATGGTCATGTTGTACAAGAACTACGTCATTACAATATATCAAGCACAAATCTTATTCAAATTGGTACACTCAAAAACGAACGATATGAAATAGAAACATTAGATGGGTTGTGGGTTTTGGATAAAAGTTATTTTCAAAATGGTATAACATACGAACTAGAGTTTGAATATGAAACAAATACGAAACCATTTTATGATTTTTTAGAAAAACACGGTATTCTATTTAAGGCATTACCGTCAAAATTAGCACGTGCTGTCAATCGTCAAGCATAATTTTGGCAAATGTATTTAATAAATGTTATAATACAGATACAAATATATGACAATTTTGTAACAAAACATTATGCGAAGGAACTTTTAATATGTTAGATATGCCTTTAAATCAGAAAAAAGAACCTGCACACGTTTTAGATATTTACTTATTTATTGATCCGATCGACACGTCTTGTCATCAATGTGCAACAGAAATACTGGACTTTTTAAACACATTAAATATGAAAGTATATACTCATTTTATTCCGTACTTTAATTTAAAAACGATTGATGAGTATATCAAAAAATATCAATTACCAACAACAGATTTAACATTACGTAATAAGATATATGAAACAGATTATTTAATTGGATTAACTTATAAAGCGGCGACTTTCCAAGGAAAACGTAAAGCACGCCAATTTTTAGCGCAATTAAAAGTCCTAACCGATACTTATCGTCATAACTTAACCGATGAAGATATTTTAGGTATTGCTGAATTATCCAATTTAGACTTATCCATGTTATTAGAAGATAGACAATCAGAAAATGCAAAATACTTATATCAAAAAGATTTAGAAATTGCACATAAATTTTCAATTTCTAAAGTGCCGTCTATCATTGTCTTTGACTCTTGTAGACCTAATGGTATTTTGATTGAAGAAGATATTACAGTATCTCATATACAACATGTTATCGAAACAAGTATGGATTGTTTAAAAGCAAAATAACAAGCTCTCCGTCATTAGTTGACGAAGAGCTTTTCTTTTTTATATTCTAAAGTACAGATAATATATCCGTCATCTGTTTAATTATTTTTTCATCCGTTTCACGAATATCGTACTCACTAAATTCTTTTAACCCCATGTGAATATGCTCTTTTTTATACAACATATCACCCGCATGTACCGTTGCTCCAGATAAATGGAAACTTGTTGCACCTGTTGTTTGGTGTAAATATGTCACATTATCCACTGTAACGCCACTCCCAATTAAAATATCGACTTTTCGATTGGCTTGTTGTATCAACGCTTCTAAACAATCTACGCCTAAAGGTGCTTTGTCTTGATGTCCCGCCGTTAAAATAGTATCCACGCCTAGTGAGATAGCATCTTTCAATGATTTCTGTGCATCAACCGTCATATCAAATGCTCTATGTAGTGTAAAATGTTTGTCATGAGCATGTACTTTATCAATAATAACTTTCATTTTTTGTAAATCTAATTCACCATGCGGTGTAAGGACACCACAAACAATACCGTCCACATCTTGTGCCAACAAGCAATCCAATTCATCCAGTAACCATTCAAATTCACTATCTGTATAACAAAAATCCCCTATTCGTGGTCGTAGCATAGCAAATACCGGAATATTCGTATGTTCCTTTACCATTTTTACTAAACCTTGTGTTGGTGTAATACCTCCTAATAATAAAGGTCCACACAATTCTAAACGAGTAGCGCCTCCTTTTTGTGCATTGATTGCAGACGTCACACTATCGACACATACTTCCAATACATAGTCTTTCATATTTGTTCCTCCTATTATGTATTTTTCATCTTTAACCGCTACTGTAAATTGTAATACGTGTCCTCTTAAATTGCAATATATCCATATAAAAAGCATGTTTTATTACCGCACAATAACAGCAATCTTACATATTATATAGTAACATAAACAAAAAGTTGACCTAACAGTCAATATCTATTTCAAACAACACATTTAATGCTACTCAAAAAAGCTTGAAATCAACTTGTTAAACAGGTTGATTTCAAGCTTTTTACTATTTTACTTAAATAATAATAAATTATATAATAGCATCAGTTTTTATATGTTTTGTTGCATGCGATACATTTCAGCATATTTTCCATTTTGAGAAACGAGTTCTTGATGCGTCCCTCTTTCCACAATTTCACCTTCATGTAGCACAAGAATTTGATCTGCATTTTGAATAGTTGACAAACGATGAGCAATGATAAACGTTGTTCTGCCTTTTTTTAACACATTCATCGCATGTTGAATAATTTCTTCTGTTTCTGTGTCAATATGTGAGGTTGCTTCATCTAAAATTAAAATTTTAGGATTAGAAGCCAATGTTCTGGCAAATGTAATCAACTGACGCTCCCCACTTGAAAAAGCATTTCCTTTTTCAACAATAGGTTCATAAATACCTTTTTCAAGTTTATCAAGCATAGGTTTAGCACCAACTTTGATTAGCGCATCTAAAATAACATCTTCTGCTATATCTTCATTATCCATGGCAACATTACTTGCAATCGTTCCTGTAAATAAATAGGGATCTTGTAGCACTATACCCATATCCGAACGAACACTCTCACGGTTATACTCTCTAATATTTTGTCCGTCTATTAAAATACGTCCTGATTGCGCGTCATAAAAACGAAATAGTAAATTGATAATGGAACTTTTTCCTGAACCGGTATGCCCAACTAATGCCACTGTTTCTCCTTTATGAGCGTGTAATGAAATATGTTTTAAAACAGGTACATCTTCTTTATATCCAAAACAAATATCTTCAAAGACAACTTCTCCATTTGTCACATGTAATAAAAGATCACTATCTTCTTCGGGTTTTTCATCTAATAATTCAAACACACGCTTACCAGTCGCAAACGAACGCTGCATTCCTGGAAATAGACGTACAAGTAATCCTAAAATATTAAATAAGCGTTCTGTATAGTTAATGTATGAAAAAATAAGTCCAACAGATACTCCTAATGTACCACCTATCCATTGATAACCAACAAAGGATAAAATCATCAAAATAACAAGTCTTTTAAAGACGTCAACCAAGCTCCACGAAATCGTCGACTCTACATTCAATATACTTTTTTCAGACGCAACCATCACATCTGATACGTCTTGAAATTGTTTCATCACACGTTTTTCTTGGTCGAATAGTTGTAAAATGCTACTCCCATTCATCACTTCGTTTACAGAAGTATTGACATCACTTCTTGCTTCATAAAAACGATCCATTTGTTTTGTTGTGTATTTGCTATAAATGCGTTGCCAAACGAAGAAAATCGGCACCAGCCACAATAAAACAAACCCTAGTGTAAAATTTAAGGAAAATAAAATACCATAAATAACAAATAGTGGGAAACCTTGTACTAAAACTTGTGCTAAAAGTGTGCCATAAAATTGCGAACGTAATGTTTCAGTATCATTCACAATACGACTGGAAATTTTTCCTGCTGGCTTGTTGTCAAAATAAGAAATGGGTAAAGATTGCATTACATCGTATGCGGTATTTCTTAAATGTTCGGCAATGGTATTGGCACATGACATCATTACATACGTTGCAACATAGCCGATAGCACTACTTATGACTGTCATCGTAATAAACAATACAAGGTTTAACATAATATTTGCCATATCAAAATTTCCAACAGCTAAATACTGGTCAAGTACATTTTTTATCAATAACGGAGCAAGTTGTGTACCTAGAGTGGATACAACAAGGAAAATAAGACCAATGGAAAATAATTTCCATGTAACACGAACTTGTTTAATCAATCGAATGAGAGTCTTCATCTTCTTCCACCTCCAACTGCTGTCTTTGATATTGTTCGTAATACCATCCTTTTTGTTCTAGTAATGTTTGTGGTGTTCCTTCCTCTGAAATGACACCATTATCCAATACAATAATCCAATCGGCATGCATCACACTTGATAAACGATGCGATACAATAATATTCGTTTTATCTTGTCTTATTGCTTGAATATGTTCAATAATTTTTCTTTCCGTTTTTGCATCAACTGCCGATAATGAATCATCCAAAATCAATAATTCTGGTTGTTTAATAAACGCTCGAGCAATTGAAATACGTTGTTTTTGTCCTCCAGAAATGGAAACACCTTTTTCACCAACAAGTGTGTCAATCCCGTCAGACATACGCTCTGCATCTTCTGTAAAAGCTGCTGTTTCAATAGCTGTGGCTATATCCAATATATCGGCATTTGGATTTCCTACTAAAATATTTTCTTTGACACTTTTTGAAAAAAGGACATGCTCTTGTGGCACATATCCAATTTGCCGCTCGATACTTTTTCTCACAAACTGCGTAACAGGTTCTTCATTGATAGAAAATTTTCCTGTTCCAATTGGATATTGTAATAATAATTGTCTAACAAATGTTGTTTTCCCACTTCCTGTTTTTCCAACCACACCGAGTGTTTGTCCTTTATGAAGTGTCACTGTTATATTTTTTAAACTTTCTTCTTGTGCTGACATATATTTAAACGAATACTGATTAAAGGAAATGGAGTGTATCATGTCAAGTTCTGTTGTGCCATCTTCTTGTAAGTCATCACTACTGTTTAATAATTCCATCAATTTAGCAAAAGATACTTTTCCTGATTGATAAATGAAAATAAAGTCTGTTAACATCCAAATAGGATCCATGAAATATAAAGCATATAATTGTAAAGCAACAACTTGCCCAAGTGTTAAACGTCCGTCTTTCATATATAACGCACCCATACCGACAACAATCATCGTACTAAGTGATACAAAAATCATCCCTAATCTTCCGTACATAGCTTGATAACGCATAATACCATTTGCTTTTTGTTTTAATTGTGATGTTTTTTGTCTAAAACGTTTTGTTCCTAATTCTTTTTTACCGTATGCTCTTGCCACACGAATACCTTCAACGACCTCTAATACTTCATCACTTAAATTAGATACAGCCTCTCTTGATTTTTCAACTGCTACTTCTTGTTTCTTTTGGAACCAAATTAAAATCGCCCCTAAAAAGACAAATGGGGTAGCAGATACCAGCATAATTTCCCATGAAATTAAACTCATTGCCGGCACAATAAAAAGAAAAACAGCTAAAGAATAGAGTACACTCATCATGCCATATCCCATAAATTCTGAGAAAGCTTCCGTATCATTTGTAAAACGAGTTAACATATCTCCAGAACGAAACTTTTCATAAAACTGTGCTCTCATACTTAGCAATTTCCCAAACATACGTTGTCTTAAATTTGCTTGAAATTCGATTTGATTCCCAAATAAAATTTTTGCCCAAATATAAAAAGAAATGTATGCAATTATGGTAGCGCTGAACAAAATAATGAGTTGTATCAATAATTCCTGCGAGGTCAATACATTATTTGTCATCTTATCAATTAAATGCTGTGTAATATTCGTCGGTACAAGTACAATAAAATACTCAATAAAAATTGTCACAAGCATGATGATATAACTTAATTTCTTCTTTTTGACATACTGCCAAAGTGCTTGTATCATATTATCCTCTCCTTTTTTAACATACAAAAAAACTCCATATCAAACATAGTAATACGTGGCATAGCACACCAAAACTATATTTGATACAGAGTTCATAAAAATACAAACTTATTTTATATCAAAAAACCAAAAGGAGTTGTTGGACATACTATGCAATTTACGAAACGTATAACGATTTGTTTTACCATGTTTGGCAACTCCTTTCCTCAAAAATATGCTATTATTTTAACATATTATTCACTACCAATCAACAGAAAATGAAAAAATAGTGAGGAAATATTTGTTTTAAATTTTACTTTCATATTTATTTCACCATACAGCCTTTTCTAATTGACAGAAAAAGAAGATAAAAAAGGTAGTGAATGGCATTGCCATTCACCACCAATATGTATTTGACGAAGAGTCAATATATAGAAATACACATATCTTATTTTACTTTCCGATATGTCATTCCCGTGTCATCTTTTATTCCTGCATCTTTATCAACAGTAAACAAGAAGATATCTTCGGATGGTTCATAATGCTTATGCTTGTTTTTATCTTTGTCCCTATCCCATTCCATGCGAACACGCCATGATGTTCTTGTGTTATTGGGTACTTCTATTGTTGGATTGTAAAAGACAATATATGTTTTTCCATACATTGAATTGTATCCTGGAACCCCTTGTTCGTATCCTCTTATACATACATTTTCTTTTAAAAAGGTTTTATCTGTTAATTCTTTTTGATAAAAATCTGGAATTTCAGCTCCTTCTTTTCCTAAAAACAGCAAACCATATTTTGAACCCAAATATTTAGTCATCTTATCTAAATTTTCTGTTTTTTGAAAATCAATACTTACAATCATCCGATTCGATTCAAAGAAAATTTTTCTAATAAATGTCTCTTTGGATGCACTATCAAATTGTCCATTTGAAAAAGTATCTAATGTCACTGTTTGATCAACTGGTTTATTGGCACAGGACTGAAAAATAACTAGCCCTAAACAAATGCATACAAAGAAATAAAATTTTTTTATCATATTCATACCCTCTTGATATATTATTTAGCCATATTATTTCAAATACTACCCTCCTTTTTTTCTTTCTACTCCCTTATTAGAAATACATATACTAGCTTATTTTTTTATAGCCTTAATGAAAAATACTGGCGCAATATCGGTACGACACTGTTTTTCTTGTTCATCAAGTATTCTATCTAAATAATTCTCTTCAATTTTTGTGACAGTAAAACCTGTGTTTTCCAAACATGTTTTATCCCACTCTGGTCTTCTTTTATCACTTAAATACAAGGCATTCATCATATCAAAATCCTCTGGGTCTGTTGTCTTATCACCATAATTGTGTGCAATAAGATTATACTTTTCTTGTAACTCTTTTGCCTTTTCGTCAAAGCGTTTTTTGGCATCTTCATGAAAATGATGACTATACCAAGACCCATCAAAAATCAATAATTGTCCATTTGGTTTTAACAAACGATACCATTCACGGTAAGCCTTTTCAGGATTTGGTACTGTCCATACTAAATTTCGACAAATTAACACATCAAAACTAGCCTCTTGAAAATCAGTTTCTTGGCAATCTTGTTTGATAATAGTAGCATCAATACCTAGTTTTTTTAAATTTTCCTTGGCTACTTTTATCATTTCGTCTGACAAATCAATTCCTGTTACTTTTCTCGTATCACTAGTTAAAATAGCAGGAAAAAATCCAGGTCCTGTTCCAATGTCCAAAATATTTAAAGAAACAGTATTATCTATTTCATCAAAAATAAAGCGTTGCCACTTCTCTACCTTATTACTTTGTAAATCTGACCGAATGAGTTGACTATACCCCTGTGCGTGCTTATTCCAAAATGATTGAATCATATCTTTTCCTCCATACATTCTTTAACTGTTTTTATGGAAAGTGCTGTTTTCTATGTCATATATACTTTTTCAAACTCTGCCTCTAATGATTGATGCAACACATAACATTTATGAATAGCAATAAAATGCTTTTGAAAACATGAAATATAGTCAGCTAACTCTCCTTTTACAATTATTTTGTATGAATTTTCTTCAAAAGGCAAGCCATACATATTTAAAAATTGTTTTGCTTTCACCACATCATCTACTTTATACAATATCTATCTTAATCAAATACTACAATATTGACATGGTATAACTGCTTATTTTTCAAAATAAATCTCCAACACATAAAGCCATCAAATTCATTACGATTTTTATTGATGTAATGTCATCATTTACCAAACAATATATTTTGTCACATCATTTGACAACACCTCTTTCTATCATTCAGCACACACAATAAATAACTATACTAACTACAAAAAATATTACTACTTATCAAATATTTACTCTTTTTCTCCCATAACTTATTCATTGATAAATAGCCTTATATGCAATCTTTTCTGCACTAAATTTTTAAAAATTACCTATCTACTATGCTTTCATTATATTCTATAACATTAGAAAGTCAATATAAAACCATTAGAAAACAAATGTGTAAAAATGAATAAACAATAAAAAATTCTACTTTTAAATAAAAAATATTATCTTATGTTTATCATACAACATCATTCTCAGTGACAGAAAAAGAATGTAAAAAAGATGGTAGATGGCTAATACCATTCACCACCAATATGCTTACTATTTCTCTCTGCCAACACCATTTGAAAAGAAACTATAAAATACACTTTTTTCACTCATAGGCATATCTATTCGACAATTCAGGTTTGACATAGACCGTTATTTTACCCAAAAGCAAAAACCCTCGTAAGAAAATCTTACGAGAGTTTTTTTGTACGATACGATTTAAGATGTTTGAATACGATTTATTCGGCTTCTTCTTCCAATCGTTTTCTTAATGCTGCAACCATTAAACCTAATCCAAGAGCAGTCGCTCCATAGAACATGGCATGTTGTCCTGTTTCACCTGTATGTGGCAATACTGGACTTGTCACTTTACCAGAAGGTTGTTCACTTGGTTTTGTTGGTGTCAATGGTTTATCAGATTTTGGTTGTTCTGGAGTAGGTATAACTGGTGGTATACCTGGTTTTCTTGTTTCTACTAATTTATAAATATATGTGACATCAATATTTCCTTGAATCACTTCACCTTTTTGTTTATCCTTGTCTTCATCTTTTACTTTCACAAGAATATACTGTTTACCGTCTTTTCCTGTAATCACTTCAGGAATTTCTTTCTCATCTTCATTTGTATTATATCCTGTACCAACTGGAGATTTAGGTGTATCTACTGTTGGATCTTGAATCACTTTACCTGACTCATCTACATAATGCACTTTAACCGTACCTGCTGGCACATATGGTACTGGTGTATCCACTGTTGCATCATCCGGATTTTTAATTTCAGGTGGTATATAACCTTTAGTTGGATTTTTTGGATCAACTGGTGTTAACGGCGTTTTTGGATCTTTTGGATTAACCGGCACATAGCCCTCTACATCTCGTAATGGCGGATTATCTTTTGGATTTTTTGGTGTAGCATCATATGGTACTGGGTCAATATCCTTACCTGTTGTTGGATTTGTCGGACTTAATGGATCATTTGGATCTGTTGGTTTTTTTGGATCTTTTGGAATATATGGGACATATTTACCTAGTTTTTCAGTAGGTGTTGTATTTTCTAATTTATACACATACGTTACCACTTTTTCCACATCTGATTCAACTGATCCTGCTGCCAAGTCTCCTTTAACTAAACGACCGTTTTCATCTACTTCTCCAACTTTATAATCTAAACCTTTAGAAACCAATACATACGTTTTACCATCCTTTTCGATTTTGTTTGGACGAAGTGTTGTAGTTGTTGTGTCGTAATGTTTACCAGGTTTTTCATTTCTTTCTACATCTTTTGATGTTTTGATTTCAACGCCGTTTTCATCTACATATTTTACAATAACAGAACCTGCTTTTTCATACACATACGTTACCGTTGTTTCAGGTTTTTGAATGGTTCCTTTTTCAGGATCTGAACCCTCTTTTACTGGTTTTTCTATTGGATAGTAAACTGTGCCATCTTCTGCTGTTATTTTAGGTTCTTTTTTATCCGCTGTTTCATAATATGTTCCCATTGGAGATTCTGGTGTATCTTCAACAGGTTTTTTAATTTCTTTACCGCTTGTATCTTCGTATTTAACAGTCACTTTACCTTTTTTCACTTCTTCTGGTATGACTTCTTCATACACATAAATAACATGTGTTGTACCTTCTAGAACTGTTCCTGTTTCATCAGGTACAACGTGATCAGTATCAGATTTTTGAACAATCACTTTATTATTTACTACATTACCCTTTGATATTTCTTTATATTTATATGTTTTATCACCATTTCGAATAAACACTGGTTTTTCTAATGTGTCTTCATTCGTATTATAAGGTTCACCTACTTTAGCATTTGTTGTATCGTTATAAATAGAATGAATTACATCTCCGTTTGTATTGACATAGTGTACAACAACATGCCCTGTTTTGTCTTCTTTGAGCTTATACACATATGTTACTTCTGTTATACCTTCAACAACATTACCTTCTTCATGACCTTTTGTTAAACTTGGTACCAATTCATATATTTTACCATCTTTTTCGATTTCTTTTGGTTTTTCAACGTCATCTGTACCGGTATTGTATGGTGTGCCTACTGATGAGGATGGTGTATCTTCTCTATCTTCTTTTAATTCGTTTCCGTCCATATCCACATAGTGAACAATAACTTTCCCTTTTACTTCACGGTACTCATAAGTCACATGTGTTGGTTCTTCTGTTACGGTTCCTGTTTCAGGAGAATTTCCTGGCTTACCTTCTTGTAATCTTACTAATTCATAGATTTTTTTGTCATCCGTGTAGATTCTTGTAGGTTTATAATCATCTGTATTATATTCTGTTCCTACAGGTTCGCTTGGAGTATCAATTACTTCTTTTGAAATAATTTTATCTGTACCTTCTTCAACATAATGAACAATTACTGAACCATTAGGTTTTACAACTTCTCTATAATAGTATGTAATATGTGTCGTTCCCTCCACCACGTTACCCACTGGGCTACCTTGTGTCATCGCTTCAACTAATTCATATTCTTTACTATCAAAAGTAATTTTAGTAGGTCTTTCTTGTTCTCCATCTTCTGTTGTTTGAGTAGCATCATATCCTGTTCCTACAGAAACTGGGTTTGTATCTACATAATCGCCTTTTATAGTTACACTATCATCCAATCGTTTATAGTGAACAACAACATCACCTTTAACTTCTTCATAAACATAAATAACTGTTTGTGTTCCTTCGATAACAGTTCCCTCTTCTGCAGCACTAGATGTTAAATGACCATTTTTATCTACTTGACCTACTGTGTATGGACCTGCTTTTTTAACTAGTTTATACGTTTTACCTTCTTTTGTAATAGTTTCAGGTCTTAAGTCAACTGTATTATATTTGCTCTCAATGGCACCTTTAACTGTATCATCAGCTTGTGGAGCAATTTCTTCCCCGTCAACTGTTTTGTATTGAACAACAACATTACCTGTAACTTCCTCGTAGACATATGTAATGGTTTGTGTATTTTCTGTAACGGTACCATCGATTGCATCACTAGATGTTAAATGACCATTTTTATCTACTTGACCAACTGGATAAGTGTCTGCTTTAACGACTAAACGATATGTTTTGCCTGCAGGTGTTGTAATTGTTTCTGGTCTTAATTCAGGTGTTAACGTATTATACGCTTCGTTAATTGGACGGTCTTTTGCCGCATCTCGTTGAGAAACAACAGCTCCGTCTTTTTCAAATGAAAGAGGTAATCCGTCAACAGTTTTGTAATTTACTACTACATTTCCTTTAATTGCCTCATAAACGTAAGTAACATAACGTGTTCCTTGTGCAACTGTTCCTTTTGGATTTACACCCGTTGCATCGGTTAAAGACACTAAATCATTTTCTGAACTATCTGCTACTAAGTTATTATCTGCACCTACAGTTCCAACAGTATAAGGTCCTTCTTTTTGTACTAAGCGATAAGTGATATTATCTTTTTCAATTAGTTCTGGTTTCAATGTACTATCAGTTGTATCATATTCTGATCCAACAGGTTCATTTGATTTTGCTACAACACTATCTTTATCTTTCAGTAAATTGCCATCTACGTCTACATAATTCACAATAACTGAACCTTTTCCTAAAACTTCATCTGCGTTTGGAGAACTTGCAGGAACACCTGATGCTGCTGCTGTAAAGTCATAAGATAAATATTTTCCAGTTACACCACCTTGTACCTCAGATTCTTCATTAGTAGCAGAATCTACAAATTTGTAACTGAAAATATCTGTAGTGCCAGCAGGTGCTGGATTTGGGTTTGAAAAGTTTGTAACAATACGAGACGATTTACCAAGTGCTACGTCATCATCTAAATTCAATGCACCTAAAGTTAAATACCCTGGTTTACTATAGTCACCAAAGAAACTTAAATTAATAGTGCGTCCATTATCTGTAATACTATCAATAATATAATACATATTATCTGGTGTTACATATAATTTTCCATCATTTGAGTTAGCTTGTCTTTTACCATCTACAGAATACGGTGCCCATTTAACTGGAAGCTTTTCGTTGATACGCATTTTATCCGCTGGGAAAGTAAATGCACCTGGTTCACCCGGATTTTTTGTTGACGTAAAGCTCATTTTAAACCCTTGAGGAAATCCACTAACTTGTCCGTTGATAACAGCAAATCCTTCAGCCGTTAAATCTTTAAAGAATCCAATATTTTTAAGATTTTCGTCTGTTTTATTAGCACCTTGTGGACGATAATCCCAAATTGTAAGGTCAAATGAACGATAAGTTCTATCTGCACTACTATTTAACTCATGTTGTTTTGCTGTACCATTTTTTTCATCAAATGCTGGAATTGTAAATTCTTTTGCAAAAACTGGATTACCGTTTACAGATATTTTAAATGTTGATTGTCTATCATCTGTTGAAAAAATCACTTCTTTTGAAACACTAAATGACATTTCTGCTTTTACATTTAATAAGCCTTCAACATCATCTGTAAAAGTCACTTTATATTTTCTTCTAGAAGATAAGATATCGTTACTATGTGCCATGTTAAAACGTGTAGCGTCTGTAGCATTTGTTGCTTTCATAATGTCTGTTTCATAGCCCATTTTTTCAACAGTTGCAATAGTATATTGTTTTCCAGATGTATCTTTAATAATAAAAGCAGACGGCATTTCAATTGCATTATTTTCTGATTCTACAACAAAATAATCACCTTTATGTAATTTTTGATCACCAAAATCAAAGGCTACTTTTGATCTGTTGTAAGCAGTTGGTGGTTGACCAGTTGCTGATAAATTTGGTGTAACTGTAACTGTTGGTGTTACTTCTTTTCCTTCATATTTTGTTCCAGAATCACTAGCTGCCACTGCACTTGCTGTTGTTTCTGTTGCTACAACATTCATAATAGGCGCAGATAATAATAGCGTCCCTAAAAGAACAGAACCCACACCTGTTGTAAACTTACGTATAGAAAAACGATCTTTTTTTCTATTAAACATTTCTTTTATTTCCTCCTAAGTTTTATTTCCATACCTTATATTATATTTTTTATTTATACATTATCTTCCAATCCCTTTTACGTTAAGAAAATAGTTATCTATTCTTTTTTTAAAACTTAACCTGTTTACCTCTATTCATTTTTTCTTCTTTGTTTCATCTTCTTTATCAATAAACCTATTCTATTATTATCATTTTCCTAGACCTATGTCTCCAATATCTTCTTGAACATTGTCGACTACAAAAAGTTGTGCGTCTATCAAGTTCTCCCTCTTTTGTTATGACTACTTTCTCACATCTTCTACAAGTAAATGTTCTGCTTTTGTATAAATTAGATTCTGTTGTCTTTCTCTTAATACATCCCTTTTTATATGATAGTTGATAGCAGGCATATATTTTCTTTTTCATCGTCTGCCTTATTATCTTATTATCAAGTCCTCCTTCCATATTTCTTGACACATACACTGTCCTTTTACCTAGACATTTGCGGACAAATGTTTATAATAATAGGTAGAAAGAGGGGAGGGTGGAAATGTTTGATAGTTCCTCTCTACATCATACAGTTTTTTTGAAATAATATTTGAAAACAATTTCTTTATTTTCGGAAATTTATAGATATAATTTGTCCGAAAATGTCTAGGTTTTTAGGCAATCATTTTATATTTATTACCCACTTTTTTCTAAAAAAGAACTTATTTATAAGTAAAAAATCAACTTTTTACTCAAATACTAAAAAAACTTTTATTTAAAAAGACAAGCAAATATTGAAAATGAATAAAAATAAAGAAAATCTCTCAGACTGTTGACAATAGCGATAAAAAATCCAACGTATTTTTCCAGTTTTGAAAAATACGTTGGATTTTGCATTTAAAAATGATAAATAAAGAACTATATTGTAAAAAATGGCTATCTCTCGTGAGCAGAATTGCCATTTTTTTCATATTTTGGGCAGCACAAGATAACCAAGTGTACTGTTGCATCTTGGCTACTCCTCTATATTGTGCAAACCGATACCCATGATTTTGTTTAGAGTCTGCAAAGCTACGCTCAATCGTTTCTTTCCGTCGTTTATATAGTGCTTTCCCAAACGTAGATAATCGACGTTCACGACATCTATCGTATACATCAGCATCTATCGCTCGACGTAGTATCCGTTTATTACTGTTATCGCTTATACGATACTGCTTATATCCTTGTCTATCAATGTTTCTGTAGGTGTAAATTTCTCCCGTACGTGTATCCGTAAAACAATCTCTAGATGAATCATAGCGAAAAAACTTATGGTCAGGATTGCGATGAAAACGTCTATACCCAATCACAGAAAATATCTTTTTCTCTTCTAAAAATTTTAAAATGTCTTTTTTATAATATCCGCTATCTAACGCGACACAATTGACATCAAATTTAAATTTTTCCATCACATACGTTAATCGTGACACATACGGTACACTATCATGCACGTTCCCCGGTGTAATAAAGCAGTCTACAATAAAATTGTGTTTACCATCTACACTACGATGGTCTAAGTACATAAATCCTTTTTCTTTATTATCCCGATGGTAATAGCCACTTTCTTTATCAGTCGTACTTTCTTTTATGTTTTTAGAGATGATTTTATCTGTGTAGCTAAAAGGCTTTTTTCCAATAGCTTCTCGTTCGGCGTTGATTTCGTTTTCTAAATCTCGCTTACGTTCTTGAACCACTTCAATAACGGCGTTTCTAAATTTATTTTTATTGGCGTTTGCTTTAATGTGTGTGGAATCTGTGAATAAAGCTGTGCCGCTAATTAAATGATGTGAGATAGCTTGGTGTACAATAGTATTAAATATATCTTCAAACACAGACGTCCCTTGAAAACGGCGACTATAATTTTGAGAGAAAGTAGAATAATGTGGGGTAGGTTTAGAGAAAGGGAGGTTTAAAAACCATCTAAACGCTACATCCGTTTCGACACGTTTAATGGTTTCCCGCATGGATTTAATGCCATAAATATCTTTTAAAAAGACCAATTTAAATAAAACAACAGGGT